>JBOHXO010000190.1:0-2231 GCA_050737475.1 Chthoniobacterales bacterium | reverse complement strand
CAGCCCGGGCGACTCGCGCGGCAATTTGCAGGGCGCGCGTCGAAGCACAGGAAAAGTCCGTGGGCACAAGCACGCGCCGGATGGCAGCCGGCTGACCGGAGGGAGCGGTCGCCGGCTGCGCCGCGCGTTGAAACGGCGCGGGATTCGATGCGGAGACATCGAAAATGTGTTGTGGAGAAAGCTTCGTGGCGGGGAATTCCTGGTCGGGTGGCGGGCGACGCGGCTTTTGCGCAGCAGGTTCGATAATTGTTTCCATGCCACAAGCATGGACCGCCGGTCGCATTGCTTCTCACCGAGGGCTGGCCAGCATGGACCGTGGATTGGCCCGAAATATTCCCTTTTGGCAGGGGCAGCCGCGGAGTATGTTTCTCCCGATCTCGAAACGAAGGAGTTCCCCCATGAAAACCATCGTTGCCGCTGCGCTCGGCATTCTCGTCGCGACTGTGTCACGCGGGGCCGACAGTTCAAGCCGCATCACCGCTGAAATGCAGGCGCAAATTGATGCGCAGAAAAAAGCCGTCGCCGCCTGGGCCGCGAATCCCGTGCTCGTGAAAGCGGTGGTTGCGCAAAACGCGAAGGGTCCCATTCCCGACATGACCAATCGCACGTGGAAGAGCCTCAAGCCCGGCGATCCGCTCGTGCAGTCGTTCGAGAAAAATGCCGCCGGCCTGTGGCTCGCCAAAAAATTGTCCGCGAGCGATGGCATGTATCGCGAGGCATTCCTGAGCGCGGCGAAGGGCGAGAAAGTGGCCTTCGTCGAAAAAACCACGAGCTACCTGCACGCGGGACAGCCGAAATTCGACGAACCGATGTCGGGCAAAATCTGGCAGGGCCCGCCGGAGTTCGACAAATCAAGCTACTCCTACACCGTGCAGATCGCGGCGCCGGTGCACAGCGGTGGCAAGCCGGTCGGTGTGCTCGTCGTCGGTATCTCGATGAAGATGATCAAGACGATGGCGCAGTAGTCGCCGGAGCGATCTTCCTGCAGTTGTGAAACGCCGCTACAATGCGGCGATGCAGCACTATGCAGATCCAATTTTCAAGGACTGGGCCAAGCCCGGCCCGGTGCCGCCCGGCGCGCGTGGCGAGGGGCCTGCGATCGAGCCCGGCGAGACGCTCGACGCGATCAGCGGTTATTTTCGTTTGTTCCAATTAACGAACGGACACCGCTTCTCGACCGACGATGTTCTCACCGCGTGGTATGGCACGAGCCATTGTCCGGTCGCGCGCACGGTGCTCGATCTCGGCAGCGGCATCGGAACCGTCGGCATGATCGCCGCGTGGCGTCTGCCCGGCGCACGTTTTGTCACGGTCGAGGCACAGGAAGACAGCGTGCGACTCGCGCGGAAATCGGCGGCATGGAACGGTATCGCGGATCGCTATGAAATTCGCGAAGGCGATTTCCGCGACGCCGGGATGTGTCGCGAAGATGAAAAGTTCGACCTCGTGCTCGGCAGCCCGCCGTATTTTCCGACGGGCAGCGGACCGGAAGGCGATCATCCGCAAAAGATCGCGTGCCGTTTCGAATTGCGCGGCACGGTTGCCGACTATTGCGCGGTCGCCGCACAGCGTCTCGAGCGGGGCGGTTTCTTTGCCTGCGTTTTTCCGGTTGATCCGGAGCAGCAGCACGAACGCGTGCGCGAAGGCGCGGCGTCGGCGGGATTGAAAATCGTGCGCTGGCGGCCGGTGATTCTTCGCGAGGGCGCGAAGCCGCTGCTGGGTCTTTTTGGAATGATGCGGAACGACGACCTCCCGCAGTCGGTGCAAACATGGGCCGAGCCGCCGCTTGTGATTCGCGCGGCGGATGGGGCCGTGCATCCCGAATACGTCGCCGTAAAACTCTCGTTCGGCTTTCCGCCTTGAGCGGCGGACGATATTCCGCGGTTGACGGATTCGCTGGAATCACCGAAACCGGATTCATTATGGGTAAAGGCAACCACAGTCATCGCAAGGAAACCAAGAAGCCCAAGCAGGAGAAGCCGAAGCCGCTCAAAAAGCGCGTGTAGCGGTCAGTCCACTTCGGCGGTTACTTTTCCGCCAACGACCTTCAGCTTGATGGTGCCCGCGCCGGCAAGGTCAATGTTCTTGAACGTCACCGCGACGCCGTCCGCGTCCACGACGTTCAGGTCCCATTTTTCCGATTTTTCCTTCGGGTCGAATTTTACGTAAATCTTGTGATTGGCGGCGAGCACGGTGCCATCCGGCAGCAGGTTTCCGTCCCAGTCCTTGTC
>JBOHXO010000189.1:0-2887 GCA_050737475.1 Chthoniobacterales bacterium | reverse complement strand
AGGCCGGGCTCCGCCATCAAGTGCGCATTCGCCGTTCCGATCTGCGCCGCCAGTTGCACCGCGAGCCTCTTGACGAGAATCTCCCTCACGACCGGCTGATCGAGCGTCACACCCGCGCGCAAATTCGCCAGCCGCCTGCCTTGCTGCACGAACAGACACACGGCCACCGCGGTCAGCGCGGCAACCGTCACCACGAAGGCGGGAATGCGCACGTGCGGGTTCGGCAGCCGCAGAAAAACGGGGAGCGAAAGCGCCAGCGCCACCACGCTGAACTGCGCATAAAATCCGATCCACCGCTGCTGGAAAATCGCAAGCCCGAGCATTCCAAGCGCAAGGACGCCAGTTGTCCAGAGCACCGCGCGATGGGCCGGATTGCCCTTCGCAAAAATTGCGCACGCCAGCGCAGCCGGCGCAAACAGCGGCAGAACGATGAAATTCGCGAACAACGCGACAGGCCACCGGGTGTCGTAAAAACTCGCGTAGGGATGGAACTCGTTGATGAACGAGTGCAGGCGCATCATTTCCGGATCGCGCATGGCATGCACCGCAGCGCCGCCGAAAAAAATCACCGCTGGCAATAATGCGATGCCGCAAACGAGCGCAAAAAGCCAGGCCCAGTCGAGCGCCCGGGGGAAGCGTTGCGCCTCGCGCAGTTCGAGAATCGCGGCGAGCAGCTCCGCCGCGGCCAGCCCCGCGAGCGCATAAAGCGGATGATTCACCTCGAGCCGCCATGCAATGTCGCCGGGAAAATATTCCACCACAAACATCAGCAGGCTCGTGACCGCCAGTGCGCGGCCCCAGACCCGATAGAGTCCCGGCACGAATTTCCCCGCCGCACCGTCGCGCCGGAAAAAAAGCGCCGCGCTGCCCGCACCCGCAATCAACATTCCAAGGCAGATCGCCTCGACCGTCGCGCCCACCCACAGCGCCAGTCCACCCGCCACGCCCGACGCCAGGAAATACCAGCGTGCCGCGCCCTCGACAGGCGGAGCAAATTCCGCGACGCAGCGAAAGCCCCGGCGCTCCGCAACGTCCGACACCCACCCCGCGCCGCCGCAAAGCAGCAGCAGGCAGGCCGCGAGCGAAAAGGCGAGATGCAGCGATTGGTGGTCGGGCAGATAGGGATGAAACGCCGCGCCGATGTCGCCGACCGAGAGCATCCACACCACCGCAAGCGCGGCGGGCACGAAACCGGCGCGTGCTTCGAGCAGCAGGAAAAGCAGGCACAGGCAGGCCGCGAAGATTGCGGGGTTCACCCAGATCGCCGCTCGCGGAATGGCTGCCAGCCACGGTTCGCCGGTGATCGCGGATCGGATTTTTCCGGCGAGCAACTCGAGCCACGCGATGGACTGGCTCCAATGCATCGCGCGGCCGTAGGGGGCGTTATCAATGTCCGTGTGGCGGATGCGCCATTCGCCGGTCGAGGCCATGCGTTGCGCGTGCGACAGCCACTCGTAGGAATCGCTGCTTAAAAAAATCGGCTTGTCCGCACCGGGCAACTCCAGCGCAGGCGTGAATCGCGCCTCGTAGCCTTCGAGCGCGTGCTGCCAGCGCAGCGTATTCGCGACGAGCCAAAGGCCTATCCCAAGGCAAATCAAAATCCGCGCGAGCAGCCGCATTCCGCCACGTTATGACGAATCACCCCGCCCATTGCGATACCGCACATGCGAGCGACTGGCGTCGGCTAATCGAGCTTCAACCGGCGGGCGTTTCTGCTATTTTGCAGCGTCGCCGGGCGACCGGCACCACCCCAGGCAACCCACGATCTTGACCTCGAACCCCACATTGCGCGCCCTCTGGATCGCTCTGGCGCTCGCGGTGGCGACCTATGTGCTCTACCTGCCGACGTCCCATTTTGCGTGGCTGAACGTGGGCGACGACGTCCGCGTCACCGACAATTCGCACGTCTATTCCGGCATCACCGTCGCAAATGTGAGGTGGGCCCTCATACACACCCATGCTGGGAACTGGCACCCCATCACGTGGATTTCGCACATGCTCGATAGTTCGCTATGGGGCGAAAACGCAAGCAAGCCGCACCGCTTGAATGCCGCGCTGCACGCCCTGAACACCGCGCTGCTTTTTGTGCTGTTGTATGCAATGACCGGTGCCACATGGCGCTGCGCGCTCGTTGCAGCGCTGTTCGGCTGGCACCCGCTGAACGTCGAATCGGTCGCGTGGATTTCACAGCGGAAGGATGTGCTGGGCGTCTTTTTCTGGCTGCTCACCACGCTCGCCTACGTCCTCCATGCGCGCAGGCCATCCATTTTTCGCATCATGCTTGTGACTTTGTTTTTCGCATTGGGCGTCATGACAAATCCCTTGCTGGCGATGCTGCCATTCACGCTGCTGCTGCTCGACACATGGCCGCTGCGGCGCCTGCGGGCGGCTTCTCCGGCGTATGAGGAGAACGAAGACGATTTCCCGCGCTCGACACCGCGCAAAATCATCCTCGAAAAACTGCCGCTGTTTGCGCTCGCCGGTGCGGCCGCGGTAATGGTGTTCCTCGCATTGCGGCATGACGACTGGCTCATCAATCCGTGGCAGGCGTCGCTTGCCCTGCGCCTTGAAAACGCCCCCATCGCCTGCCTCACGTATCTCGCCGGCACATTTTATCCCGCGAACCTCTTCGCATTTTATCCGTGGCCCGCGACGATTCCGCTTTGGAAAACCGCGCTGGCCCTCGCGATCCTGTGCGGCATCACGGCCGGCGCGATCCTGCAGCGGCGCCAGCGGCCATGGCTCATCGTCGGATGGCTCTGGTATCTCGTCACGCTGGTTCCCGTCGTCCTGCTCGCGCAAGCGGGCCGCCAATCCATGGCCGACCACTATGCCTACGTGCCGCTCGTCGGCGTTTTCCTCTGCGTCGCATGGAGCCTCGGCGAGC
>JBOHXO010000188.1:0-2127 GCA_050737475.1 Chthoniobacterales bacterium | reverse complement strand
GAGCGACGGCAGCAGCAGATGCGTGAGCTGTGTCAGCGCGGAAATGTTCACGTCGAGCATGGCGCGCACACGATCCCATTCACTCGACTCGAACGCGCCATGGTCGCCGAGGCCCGCGTTGTTGACGAGAAAATCAATCGCGATCCCCTGCTCGCTCAGCCAGTTCACGAAAGCGATGCGGGCGCCTTCGTTGGAGAGGTCCGCGGCGTAGATGAAGACGGAAAGCTGCGGGAATTTTTCGGTGAGCTCGGCGCGCAGGGCTTCGAGGCGGTCGTTGCGGCGGGCGACGAGCACCAGCGATTGCGCATGCGGGGCGAGCTGGCGGGCGAATTCCGCGCCGAGTCCGGACGACGCGCCCGTGATCAACGCTGTGCATCCTTCGAAGAATTTCATAGCCTGCACTCTCGATGATCGTCCAGAACCTCGCCAGCCAAAAACCCTTCACGACACGCGACGGCTCGACCATTCGAAGCATCCTCGACTGCACGAATGCGCCGGTGCAGAACCACAGCCTGGCCGAGGCGCGCGTGCCCGCCGGCGGCGCCACCGAGCGGCATTACCACAAGCTCTCCGAGGAATTTTATTTCATCCTCGAGGGCGACGGCACCATGGAGATCAACGGCGAGTCGCGGCCCGTGCAAGTCGGCGACGCGATCCTCATCCCGCCCGGCGCATGGCACCAGATCACTGCGGAACGCGAGCTGGTTTTCCTATGCTGCTGCGCCCCGCCCTACGCGCACGAGGACACGTATTTCGAATGAAAATGCGAAATGGGAAATTCGAAATGCGGAATTAACCCGCTACGACGCTTCCATTCCCCATTTCGAATTTCGCATTTCCAAAAACTCACCACGTGTAGTGCACGCGAAACGTGACGATCTTTTCCTCGTCGGGCTTCACCGTCACGCGGAACTCGATCGTGTGTGAGTCGAGCTTCACGTAGTCGTCGCTCTTGTCGGGGATTTCCCAGTTGTCGTAGCGCGAGAGATGCTCGACGACGCGGATTTCCACGGGCTCCTTCTTGTGGTTGCGGAGCTTGATCTCGAACGCCTCGTCCAGCCAGTCGTTGGCCTCGTTCACGCGATAATCCGTGCGGCGCCGCTCGCCGGTGAGATCGAAGCTGTTGCCGACATAGACGCGCACCGTCTCGTCCTTTGGCGTGTGATCAATCTCGTTCTCGCCGATGAACTGGAGCGATTTGTCGTCGTCCTGCTGGTAGAAGCGCAGGCGCCCTTTCGGGAGCGGAATACCGAGGTTGTTCGCCTCGGAGTTTTTGAATTCGCGCAGCACCCACACTTTCTTGTTCGTGGGAATGCCGTAGTCGCCCGTGCCGCGGAACAAATTGTAGATGCCGTAGTTTGGCGTCGCGCCGTCGTAGACGAAGATACGCGGTGCCTTCACGCCCTGCGCGCGCACGAACTCCACCTGCTTCGTCTCCTTGTCCCGCAACGTCGTCGGACGGCTGATCGTATAAAGATGAAACTCGGAAAACGCCTTTTCCGTCACGACCTCCTCGCCACCGCCTGCCATGCCCGAAAATGTCGCCATCCGCGTCCTCGGCATCGCCGCGGGGACTGGCTGAAGCTTGTTCACGTCGCCGGCCATGAGCTTGATCTTCGCATCGCGAAACGTCTTGCCGCTTTGGTTGTTGAACGTCACCCAGCCGACGAGGTCAATCGTGTCGCCTTCCTCCGGTGCGAGCAGGTTGTAATCCGCATGCCAGGAAAGTCCGCCGGTCACGTAGGCAAGCTCGGCGTCGAACTTCGCGCCCTCGCTCGCATTCAATTTCCATGTGAGCGTCGGATTCAAAATCGCATCGTCGCCGAGCGCCGGGAAGATCGGCATGCCCGGCAGAGCAAACTGCAGCTTGCCGCCGATCTCGATGATCGGGTCCGTGGGATTCTGCCCGCCCGCACCATAGCCGCTGCGAATGATTTTCCCCTGCACCGTGTAGTCGGGCTTGTTCGCCTCGCGGACGAAAAAATCAATCGTCTTACCCTCGTTCAACGACAGCATCAACGACTGGCTCACCGGGTCGTTGCGGTAGCTCTGCTCGAGCACCTGCAGCTTCACCTTCCCGCTCGGGTCGCGCAGGATCACGGAGTCCGTCTCGGCCGTGGCGGTGAC
>JBOHXO010000187.1:0-15121 GCA_050737475.1 Chthoniobacterales bacterium | reverse complement strand
GCTTTGCGAGAGGCGCGCGGCTTCGGGGAATCCTTCAGTTTTGTCGGCTTGCGCATATTCGTTTCCGACGCCATTATGCCCCCGTCATCTTCTTCAATTCTGCGGCAAGCGTGTGGACAAATCGATTCTCGCTCCCTGCGTCCAGCGGCGTGAGTCGCAGGTGTGGATACGGCCGTCTTTGCGGTTGAAAATAATCCCGCATTTGCGGGTGATCCTGATTCGAACAGAAGCCCGCGAGACGGTAGTTGGTGCCCATGTCGTCCACGAGACCGACGAACGCGCGGGCCAGATGCTTCCCGAGTCCACCGTCGTAGAACTTGCATTCCCACGCCCCGACCACGCTGGCGGCTGATGGGTTATCGGGATTGGCCCGGCATCTCGCAGCGTCTTCCGCGCGCATGATGCAGATGTCCAACTCATGCGTCATCCCGCTCGTGCCCACAAATTCCACTCCGGCATGAATCTCGAACCGCTTATTGTTTAGCACGAAGCTGGCATACCCATAATTGCGGTAGGTGGAATAGATTTGCCCCGGCGCCCCGCGAAAAACGAACGGATGCGGAGGTCCGGTGATGCCGTGCAAAACGGGAATGACTCCAAGGTCGCGCACCGCACGCAGGCAGAGGCCAAAGACGTAGGCTTCGTAAGCCTTATCTTCCACGCGTTGCACGAGTTGGTAACTCCCCGGTCCGAGAGGATGGTCCAGCAGCGCGTCGATCGCATTTTCGAGATCAGCGAGCGTTGCCATGGTCCCCTCCCTTGAAATCAGTCACTTCTTTGAGGTCGCTGACGAGCGCCTGGAGCCGCTCGAGCTCTTCCTCCGGCACCGGATTTAAAACGAAGTCAGGACGATCCTGCTTTTCCTGCTTCCGCTCGGGCTCGGACTCCATGGCAAGCCTCTTCGGCTCGTTGACTTTCGTGACTGGACCATCGAGATCCTTGTTCTCGTCCGGTTGCGTCGGCTGCTCGAAGGAGAGCGCGTATTCCTGGGCGGAGGCCTGCTTTTCCGCCGCTGGAGTTGAAAGAGGCGACTCTCCAACGGCTTCGAAATCCTTGAGCGACGTATTAAGCATTTGCCGGCTCTCCACGAGATGCGACTCGATCAGCGTCAGCGCAACCTGCAGAGCCTCTTCATCGGTGTAGGGTTCCGTTTTCCAAAATCTTCGTTTTCGTTTTGGTCCCTTTCCCGAGGGGGATGGTTCCTCCGCCTTGATCAGGACTTCCTTGCCTTCGTCGATCGCGGTTTGGATGCGTTCCGCAAACTCCGGCGAGCGCTCCTTGATTTTGGCTTGAAGCAGGTTAAGCGCTTCCTTGGCGGTGTAATCATGCGAGGGCATCTTCTTCCTCCAATTCAGTTTCTACGAAAACTTCGGGATCATTGGCTACATCGGGAGCCAATGTCTCCGAAGGCAATGTCGCCGCCGCCTTACGGACATCCAGCTTCCCGGTCACCACGTCCGCCGTCAGCCGCGTCCGGTATTCCTGCATCAGCGCGATCTCTCGCTCGGTGCGGGCGATGGCGGTCACTAAAGGTGCACATTGCTTCTCCGTATTCGAAACAATGTCTTGTTGCTCCTCCAGAACTGGAAACACAACTGCAAGTTGAGGAAGTTTACTTGCCTTGATTCCTTGAGCCGTCGAGCCCGTCGCTCGCTCACGCAGCTGATTCTGAAAGTAGGCCGAGTTCAGGCACAAAAGAGCAAACGATGGCAATAGCCTTTTGGGATTTAAGCGAAAACGAATGATTCGCTGCGCAAAGGCTACATCTTCGCGATCGACGAGCGCGATGTGGCCCAATGGAGCCTCGGTTGTAAAAAGGACGTCGCCAATCTTTGGTAGGCCGCGCCGCATGATTTTTGAATATTCCGAAGACCGGACATATTCCTTTGAACTCTCGTAATCGACCCACCCTTTCCGGATATTTTTCGCTGTGACCAGAAAAACTCCCGATTCGACTTTTTCGGGCGTAGCGCCGCGGTAGTCCGCCCGCTCGATGGTGCATCGAACAAAGGCCCATACTTCCCAATGCTTTGGGATGTCGCCGAGCCAGGGGATGCCGGAGGGTTTGAGGGGGGCGTTGGGGTCGAGGCCGCGGGTGACGGCGCGGTGGATGATGGCCTGCTTCTGCTCACCCAGCAGCGCGATCAGCTTCCGCTTCGCCCGGATGAACCCGTCGATCTTCCGGTTCGCATGGTCCAGAAACCGCACGATGGCCGCTTGCTCGTCCGGTGACGGCTCCACCGAGTAGATGACCTTGAAGTGCTCGGGGCGGAGACTCCACATGTCCGAAGTGATGCCATATGACCAGCGCTCGGCTTCCTTGGCGAAAGTTGGCGTCCGATAAAGATGGTGATAATACCACGAAGATACGCCGCTTCGCGGTCGCATCACGACATAGGCAGGGCTGATAATTCCGCGGAAACTCGATGCACCCATCGCCCCCTGCCACGCTCGCATCTTGTTGTATGCGATGTCTCCGGGCTGAACGAGCTTGTAGGCTCCTTTGTTGATATTCGAGCTGTCTTTCTTCGCGGTATCCGAAAGCAACGCCCGCTGGCGGATGATCCCGCGGGTGATCGTAACGGACAGCATCTCTTCACTTGGGTGATTTTTGTCCTTCACCTCGTCAAACAACGCTCGGTTCGGGATCACTCCCCAATGAGCGGGAACGACTCCGAGCCACGCCTGTCCCGACTCCTTATATTCCTCATATGGCTTGAGCCCTTCGATCACGCCACCACTCCCTCCGTGATCTCGGCGAGCAGCCCTTCCGTGGCTTTTTCCAGCTCGACGATGTCGGCGCTGATCTCGGCGAGGGTGCGGAGCACCGGCGGTTTGTAGAAGTGGCGGGTGAAGCTGATCTCGTAGCCGACCTGCGTCTTCGTCTCGTCGAGCCACGCGTCGTCGGTGTAGGGCAGCACCTCGCGGCGGAGGAAGGCCTCGATGCCGCCCGGCTCCAGCAGCGGAATCTGCTCGGTGTCGCGCAGGTCGGTGTCCGGCTCGTATTCGACCACGCATTTTTTGCCCTTCACGGTGGCGGCGTAAATCCCGCGCAGCGGATCGGCCGCGACCTTCGTTTTGTGGATTTTCTTGATGACCGGCGGCGCGTCCTCGACCCGCCAGCTCACCGCGCGAAGAATCATTTTCAAATCCGCCGCGCCGATGCGGATGTCGAGCCGGTCGAGCGTCTCGTCAACGGTCTCGCGGAAGACGTTGTGATCCTCGAAGAGCATGTCGCCGATCTCGTCGCGCAACAGCGTCGCCACCTCGACGAGCGTGCCGTCGCGTTCCCAGGTCTTCGCCTCGAGCAGCTTCTTCTTTTTCTTCTCGGGCAGGCCGCGCTTCGCCGGAGCGTCCTCGCCTTCCTCCTCCGCCTCGTCGGCGCCCCATTCCGTCACGAGCACCTCCAGCCGCGGGCGCACGGTCGCGAAAGCCGAGAACAGCGCGTCGCCCAATTCCTCGTAAAACGCCGCGCGCAATTCCTCGTCGCCGGAGGCAAAGCGCAGCGACTCGATCGCCTTCACCGAGAGCTGGCTGTGCAGCCGCAGCGGACGCTCGACGGTGACCTTCCAGTAGCCGAAGGCCTCGTTCGGAAAAATCTTCGACTGCTCCGTCTCCTCGAAGGCGAGATACGCGTCGCCGATGCGGCGGATGTCGTCGGGCGAGAGTTCGCAGTTTTTCTTGCCGAGATTTTTGCGCAGCGGGCGGAACCATTGCGTGGCGTCGATGAGCTGCACGCGGCCGCGGCGCGACGCGGCCTTGCGGTTCGACAGCACCCACACGTAGGTGGCGATGCCGGTGTTGTAGAAAAGGTTCAGCGGCAGCGCGACGATGGCCTCGAGCCAGTCGTTCTCGATGATCCAGCGGCGGATGTTGCTCTCGCCCTGGCCGGCGTCGCCGGTGAAGAGCGAGGAGCCGTTGTGCACCTCGGCGATGCGGGAGCCGAGCGGCGTGTCGTGGTTCATCTTCGCCACCTTGTTCGCGAGGAAGAGCATCTGCCCGTCGCTGGAGCGGGTGACGAGCGACAGCTCCTCGTCGCGGTGCATCACCTTGAACCGCGGGTCGCGCATGGCGTCCTTCCCGCCCATGGCCTCGAGGTCCTTCTTCCAGCTCTTCCCGTAGGGCGGGTTCGAGAGCATGAAGTCGAATTCCTTCGCCGGGTAGGCGTCGTGCGCGAGCGTGGACCACTCCGCCCCGCCGACGATGTGGTCGGCATTTTCGCCCTCGCCCTTCAGCAGCATGTCGGCCTTGCAGATGGCGTAGGTCTCGGGGTTGATCTCCTGCCCGTAGAGGTGCGTGGTGATCTGCCGGCCACTGGTGAGCCCTTTCAACGTCTCCTCCGCCACGGTAAGCATGCCGCCCGTGCCGCAGGCCGCATCGTAGAGCAGATAGGAGCCGGAGGGGATGGCCTCGGCGATGGGCAGGAAGATGAGATTCGCCATCAGCTTCACCGCGTCGCGGGGCGTCCAGTGCTCGCCGGCCTCCTCGTTGTTGTCCTCGTTGAACTTGCGCACCAGTTCCTCGAAGACGGTGCCCATGGAGTGGTTGTCCATGCCGGGGTGCTTCGTCGAGCCGTCGCTATTCAGCACGGGGTGCGGACTGAGATTGATCTCGGAGTCGAGGAACTTCGCGATGAGCGAGCCGAGCGAATCGGATTTCGAGAGGGTCGGGAGCTGGTTGCGGAATTTGAAGTTCTCCAGGATGTCCTGGACGTTCGGCGAGAAGCCATCGAGGTAGTCCTCGAAATCGGCAAGGAGCTGCTGCTGGCTGGCGCGCGAGCGCAGGTCGCGCAGGGTAAACTTCGACGTATTGTAAAACGCCTGACCTGCCGCGTGGCAAAGCGCGGCGCGCTGCTCGGTGATTCCCGCCTGATCGAGCATCGCCTTGGTCTCGGTCACGGCGGCCTTCGTCGGCTCCAGAACCGCATCGAGCCTGCGCAACACGCACATCGGCAGGATGACATCGGGGTATTTGCCGCGTTTGAAAAGGTCGCGGAGCACATCGTCCGCGATGCCCCAGAGGAATGAGACGATTTTGTTGTGGGTGGCCTGATCCATGGGAAAAGCGTCTGTCTATAGCCGAATTTGATGGAGGCCGCAGAGGGTCGATTTGTAACCGCCTCTCGATTCCAAAAGACAGCTAAAAGGGACCAGTCAGTCCGATCTTCAGCTTCCCGATCTGCTCCGGGGTGTGCGCGGCACTCAGGCTGATGCGCAGGCGGGCCTGGCCGCGGGCGACGGTGGGATAGCGGATCGCGGGGACGAGCAAGCCAGCCTCAAGTAGACGCTCCGAGGCGGCGACGGTGGCGGATTCTTCGCCGAGGATGCGGGGGACGATGGCGCTCGCGGCGGCGGGGTCGAGACTGCGGATATTCGCCCAAAGTTTTTCGCGCAGCGGCTCGGCTTCGCCGGAGTCCAGCAGCCGCACCGCCTCAAGCGCGGCCGCCGCGGCGGCGGGAACGGGCGCGGTCGAAAAAATGAAACTGCGCGCGCGGTTGACGAGGAAATCCACGAGCTGCCGGCTGCCGCAGATTGCGCCGCCCGAGGAACCGAGCGCCTTGCCGAGCGTGCCCATCTGGATCTCGATACGATCCCCCACTCCGAGTTCCGCGGCGAGGCCGCGGCCGTTTTCGCCAATCACGCCGATGCCATGCGCCTCGTCCACGAGCAGCCATGCGCCGAAGCGATCCTTCAGCTCGACGATCTCGCGCAGCGGCGCACGGTCGCCGTCCATGCTGAACACGCTCTCCGTCACGACGAGCACGTTTGCCTTGGCGTAGTTTTCACGAGCCCATGCGAGGTGACTCGCGAGCTTGTCGAGATGGTTGTGCGGGAAGACGCGGATCGTCGCGCCGCTGAGCCGCGCGGCGTCCACGAGGCAGGCGTGGCAGAGCTTGTCGAGGATGACGACGTCCTCCGCGCCGACGAGCGCGGGAATGCTGCCGAGCGCCGCGGCATGGCCGGTGGCAAATGTCAGCGCGGCTTCGGTGCGTTTGAATTTCGCGAGCGCGGTTTCCAGGTCCTCGTGCGGAGTCTGCGTGCCGCTGATCAATCGCGCCGAGCCCGCGCCGGCGCCGAACCGCTCGATGGCGGTCGCCGCCGCATTTTTCAAGCGCGGGTCGTTTGCGAGGCCGAGGTAATCGTTCGACGAAAAGTTGATGAGAGTTCTTCCGTCACGCTCGATGATCGGCCCTTGCGCGGACTCAATCGTTCGTAGACTGCGGCGCAAATGCGCGGCTTCGATTTCCGCGAGTCGTTCGCCGAGCCAGTCGCCGAGATTCATGGGATTTATAGGTCCTATGGGTCTTATAGGACCTATTGGGGTGACCGCCCACCGATGGCCGCCACCATTTCCCGCGTCGCCTGCTCGATGCCGACGAACGCCGCGCGCGAGACGATGGAGTGGCCGATGTTCAACTCGACGAGGTGCGGGATGCGCAGGATTTTTGCGATGTTCGTGTAGTTGATGCCGTGGCCGGCGTTCACGCGGAGGCCAAGCGCGTGCGCCTGCTCCGCCGCGGAGATGAGGCGTTTCAACTCTTCGTCCTGCGCGGCACCGAACGCATTCGCAAAAGCTCCCGTGTGCAACTCGATGAAGTCCGCGCAAAGCCTGTGTGCGACAGTCACCTGATCCTCGTCGGGATCAATGAACAGGCTGACATCCGCGCCCACCTTGTGCAGTCCCTCGATTGTCGCGCGAAGCGACGCCTCTTGCGCGACGCAGTCCAGGCCGCCTTCAGTGGTGACTTCCTCGCGATTCTCCGGCACCAGGCAAACGTCGTGCGGCTGCACTGCGAGCGCGATGGCAAGAATCTCCGGGGTGTTGCCCATCTCGAGATTCAGCTTTGTGTTGATCCCGGTGCGCAGGCGGTAAATATCCGCATCGCGAATGTGCCGCCGGTCCGCGCGCAAATGCGCCGTGATTCCTGCCGCCCCGCCTCGCTCCGCGGCCAGCGCGGCCTCGACGGGATCGGGCTCGGCATTCGGTGAGTCGGGCATGCTGCGGTAGCGCGCCTGCCGGATCGTGGCGACGTGGTCAATGTTGACGCCGAGTTGAATCATGGGAGTTCCCCAGTTTTGCAACTCGCGGTGTTCATTTCCAGCGCAGGGAGTGTGCAATGAGTCATATTGGACGCCCCCGCAATGCGAAGAGCCGTTTTTGCAGCGGGAAGCGGAGGTCTTCGATCGCCTTGCCTGCGGTGAGTGCGAACGCCCACGCCAGCAGCGGAATGAAATATGGGAAGACGAGTCCGCCGAAAACCGCCTTCAGCAGGAACATCACCGGGATGTGCGTGAGGTAGAGAAAAAACGCGCTGTGCGCGGTGCGCCGGATCGCACGCGCCGCAAAGCCCGACGGCTCGCCACGCACGCCGTCCAGCAAACGAAGCATGCCAAGAATGTTCATCACGAGACACAGGCCGACGAGATAGTAATACGGAAAATACGTGGCCTGGCCCCAGTCGTGTTGAAAGAGCGCTTTGGTGCTGAGCACGGAATAACGCAATCCGGAAACCTGCAGCGCGACGATGCCGAGTGTTCCCGCAATGACGAGCGGCCACGCGATGCGATGCGAGGGCAGGCCGCGGTTGAACAAATGAAAGGTGGCGACGCCCATCAGCCACACCGGAAAAAGCAGCATGCCCCAAGGCCCGATCCACAACGCGCAGAGCACGGCCAGTGCGATTCCCGCCACCCGCCACGGCAGCAGAACCGCAAACGCGAAGACGAAATAATACCAGAACTCGAACGACATGCTCCACATGGGCTGCCCGCCGGGGAGCGTGAAGTTTTGCCAGAATATGCTCTCGGTGCTGAACGTCAGCGTGGCCAGCAGCTTCGCCGGCCAGCTTTGCATGTCGCCCCACCATTGATACGCACCGGGATCGAGATGCGTCGTGAAAAAATACGCGCCGATCAAAATCGCCGCCACGGGCGCGACCACGGAATAAAAGCGCGACAATCGCTTGATCGCAAAGATTCCGAACTCGCGTTCCTTGTTGTCCGCGACCATTGCGATCACGAATCCCGACATCACGAAGAACACCATCACCGCCTCCTGCCCGACGTCGGGGAACGCCTTGTGGCCGACCTGCGCGATGTGACTGCTGTAATGATGAAACACGACCGCGAGCGCCGCCGCGCCGCGAAGAAGATCGAGGTAGAGCGATTGCGCGCCGCCGATTTTGACTTTCGATGAAATTGGGGGCGGCATCCTCCGCGCGGCGTCAGTGCCGGAAATGGCGGATGCCGGTGAAGACCATCGCGACGCCGTGTTCGTCCGCCGCCTTGATGACTTCCTCGTCGCGCACGCTGCCGCCGGGCTGGATCGCGCAGGTCGCGCCGGCCTCGGCCGCAGCGATCAGGCCGTCCGGGAACGGGAAGAAGGCGTCGCTGCACACGGCGCTGCCTTTGAGCGAGAGGCCGGCTTCCTTCGCCTTCCACACCGCGATGCGCGAGGAATCCACGCGCGACATCTGGCCGGCGCCGACGCCGAGTGTGCGGTCCGTGCCGACATAAACAATCGCGTTCGACTTCAAATGCTTCACGACCTTCCAGCCGAATTCCATGGCCTCGAGCTCGGACTTCGTCGGCGGACGCTTCGACACGACCTTGTGCTCGAGCTCCTCGATGTCCGCGCTGTCGCTGTCCTGCACGAGCAGTCCGCCGAGCACGGAGCGCGCGTCGCGGACGTCGCTCCCGGGCAGCTTGAGCAGCTTCATGAGGCGCAGGTTTTTCTTTTTCTGCAAAACGGTGCGCGCCTCCGCGTCGAAGTCTGGTGCGATGATGACCTCGCTGAAAATTTCGCTGATCGCCTTTGCGAGCGCGGCATCCACCGGGCGATTCGCGATGATGATGCCGCCGAACGGCGCCTGCTTGTCGGTCGCGAACGCCTTGTCCCATGCGGCCTTGAGGTTCGGGTCGGTGGCGACGCCGCACGGATTCGTGTGCTTGAGAATGGCGACCGTCGGCTTCGCGAACTCCGCGATGAGATTCGTCGCCGCGGTGATATCGAGAATGTTGTTGTAGGAAAGTTCCTTGCCCTGGAGTTTCTCGAAATAGTCACTGAACGTGCCGTAGAGTTCGGCTTTCTGGTGTGGATTTTCGCCGTAGCGCAGCCGCTGCTCGAGCGGAAGCGTGATGGAAAACTGCCCGCTCGATTGTTGCTCGCTGCCGAGGTAATTCGCGATGGCGCGGTCGTAGGCGGAGGTGGTCGCAAAGGCCTTGATCGCGAGACGCTCGCGGAGCTTTGGGGTGGTCGAGCCGCCTTCCTCCTTCATTTCGGCGAGCACGTCGTCGTAGTCGGCGGGATCGGTGACGACGGTGACCGACTGGTAATTTTTCGATGCGCTGCGGATCATCGAGGGGCCGCCGATGTCAATGTTCTCGATCGCCTCGGCGAGAGTGACGTCTTCCTTCGCGATTGTCGCCTCGAACGGATAGAGATTCACCACGACGAGATCAATCGGTGCGATGCCATGTTCCTTCGCGGTCTTCTCGTGCTCTTCATTGCCGCGCATGTAGAGCAGGCCGCCGTGCACCTTCGGGTGCAGCGTCTTCACGCGGCCGTCGAGGATTTCCGGCGAGCCGGTGAAATTGGAAATTTCGATGACCGGCACGCCGGCCTTTTGCAGCGCCTTCGCGGTGCCGCCGGTGGAGATGATCTCGACGCCGAAATTGGCGAGGCCTTTCGCGAATTCAAGCAGGCCGGTTTTATCGGAAACGGAAATGAGTGCGCGTGTGATTTTCATCGGGAAACAATTTTCAAGCCGCGACGGCGGCTTCTTCGTGCTGGAACTGGATCTCGTAGAGGCGGCGGTAGAGGCCGCTTGCGGCGAGGAGTTCGCTGTGCGTGCCGACTTCGGCGATGCGGCCGTGATCCATCACGACGATCTGGTCGGACTTGAGAATGGTCGAGAGCCGGTGCGCGATGGCGACCACCGTGCGGCCCTGCGCAAGCCGCTCGAGGGCGGCCTGGATGATGCGTTCGCTTTCGGAATCGAGCGCGGAAGTGGCCTCGTCGAGCAGTAGCACCGGTGCGTTCTTGAGCAGTGCGCGGGCGATGGCGAGGCGCTGCTGCTGGCCGCCGGAGAGCAGGCTGCCCTTGTCGCCGATGACCGTGTCGTAGCCGTTCGGCTGCGCCATGATGAAGTCATGGGCGTAGGCGAGTTTTGCCGCGGCTTCAATCTCCGCCTTCGTCGCGTCGAGGCGTCCGTAGCGGATGTTTTCGTAGATCGTGTCGTGGAAAAGAAAACTCTCCTGCGTGACGATGCCGATCTGCTCGCGGAGCGATTGCTGCGTGACCGCGCGGATGTCGCGCCCGTCGAGCCGGATGGCGCCGGACTGCGGATCGTAGAATCGCAGCAGCAGCGCGAGCATTGTGGTCTTGCCGGCGCCGCTCGCGCCGACGAGCGCGTATTGTTTGCCGGCCTCGATCCTGAGCGAAACGTTCCGCACGGCCTGCTGCTCGTTGCCGTAGCCGAATGTCACGTCGTCGAACTCGATCTCGCCGCGCGCGTCCTTGAGGACGACGGCGTCGGGCGCGTCCTGAATGGTCGCCTTCGTCGCCATGATCTCGAAAATGTAGGTCGTCGAGGCGAGGCACTTTTGCATGAGCATCGGAATCTTGCTCACGGATTTCACGGGGTTGTAGAGCAGGAAGATGCCGGCGCAGAGCGCGGTGAACTGCATGAAGCCGATGTGGAACCACGAGACGTAAATGAGCGCGAGCACCACGCCGATGGCGGACACGGATTCGATGATGGGCTGGACGATGTCTATGCTCTTGCGCACGCGCAGGCTGTTGCGGCATTGCACCTCGCTGGACTGGTCGAATTGCGCGACCTGGTAATCCTCGCGCGCGAACGACTTGATCACGCGAATGCCGGAAAACGTCTCCTGCAAAATCACGGCCATCGTGCCCGCTTCGTTTTCCTCGACCTTGCCGGCGTGGCGCACCTTGCGCCCGTAAATGGCGACCGGGAGAATGCAGATCGGAAATAGCACGAGCGTGGTGAGGCTGAACTTCCAGTCCATGCTCACGAGCACGATGATGCCCGTCACCACGGCGATGGGATCCTTCACGATGTCGCCGGCGATGGACGTGAGCGCGTTTTGCGCCATGCGCGTATCGTTCAGCACGCGCGAGATGAGTTTGCCCGACTTCGCCTTGTTGAAGAAATCGAGCGACTGCGACGTGATGTGCGTGAAGAGCTCGGTGCGCAGATCGCGCAGCACGCGGTAGCTCACCCACGCGAGGCAGTAGGAATTGAGATATGCGAAAACGCCGCGTGCGATCATGGCGGCGGGAATCAGCAACAGCACCCAGACCCAGTTTCCGAGCTGCGGGCCGCCGTCGCCCGAGCCCGCGCCGAATGGCGAGAGCTTCATCGCGGCGCCGCCGCCGGGGAAGACCTTGTCGCCGACGAGCTTGATGACGAGCGGAATGAGGCCGTTCAGCACGCCGGCCAGCACGCCGAAAACGAGGCCGATGGTGAAACGGCCGCGATAAGGCACGAGGTAGCGCGCCAGAGCGAAATACGGTTTCCAGAGCTGCCGGATGAGTTCGGGCAGCGGAAGTTTCTTCTTGGGATCAGCCATTGGCCAAACGGGAACGCTATACGACAAGCGCGCGGCGCAAAACAAAAAGGTTCACGGCGCCCCCGGACGCAATGTGTGTAGATAGAGACGCACGAGTTCCGGTCCGCATGCCAGCCAGAGGGCCGCGGCGAGCGCGAGGTAGGGGCCGAAGGGGATTTTTCCGCCGGCGCGGCCGCTCGTGGCGAGCATCATTCCGCCGCCAACCACGGCACCGATGACGGACGACATCGTAATCGTGAACAGCACGGCCTGCCAGCCGAGGAACGCACCGATGCATGCGATGAACTTCACATCCCCCAGCCCCATTGCCTCGCGCGGAATCACGACCGCCGTCAGCACTCCCGTGAGCTCGCGCACGTCCTCGATCGGCGTTTCCTTGCCGTCCACGACGACGCGGTTGAAAAAAATGCGGATGGATTTGTCGCGAATCGGGACGCCGTTCAAGACCGCGCGTTCGCATTCGATGATGAGCACGTCCGACTCGCGGCTGAAGATTTCCTCCCACGGCCAGATTTCTTCGTCGATGAGGAGGCGCGGATTTTCCTCGTCGGATTCGAAGCGAAACGGCTCGGGATGGTCGGGAACGATTTTCTTGCGGCCGAATGCGAGCTTGCCGCCCTGCACCACGAGCCACAGCAGCGTCGCGCCGAGCAGCGCGGCGAACAGCGACCACAGCGCGGCCTGCCAGCGCGAATCCACGCCCATGAGCGCGGGAACCGCCGCGGAAAGGACAATGCCGGCGACGGTGCCGCCCTTCGTGATTTCGTCGGGTATTATATAGTGCTCGAAATCAATGAACGTCGCCGCGATGAGCAGTGCCGCGAAAATCCAGTAGGCGGCCGCGAGCGGAAGGTCGAACCTGGACCACAGCGCGAGGAACACGCAGCCGGTGAGAATTTCCACGAGGATGTAGCGCGGCGAGATCGGCGCCCTGCACGATGCGCAGCGGCCACGCAGCCACAGCCAGCTTACGATGGGCAGATTGTGATACCACGGAATCGTCGTCTTGCAGTGCGGGCAGAACGAGCGCTTCGGATACTGCAGAGAAATATTTCGCGGCAGCCGGTGGATGCACGCGTTGAGAAACGAACCGATCACCGCGCCCAGCACGAACGAGAACGCGGCAGGAATCAGCGACTGGCTCATTCCTTCGGCAGGCGCTCCTCGAGCAGTTCGCAGAGCACGTGCAGGAGAAATTTCTGCGCCTCTTGAATACGCGCGGTTTCGGCGCCTTCGACGATGATCTCGATGTCCGCGGCGCCCTTGGTGAAGCCGCCCTGGCGCCCGAGCAGGGCGATGGTGTGCACCCCGCAACGGCGCGCCTCCTCGATCGCGTCGAGCAGGTTGCGCGATTTGCCGCTCGTGGAAATCACGACGAGCACGTCGCCCTTTTGCCCGAAGGCCTTGACCTGGCGCGCGAAGGCATCCTGGTAGGCGTAGTCGTTTGAAATCGCGGTGAGCAGGCCGGCGTCCACATTGAGCGAGATCGCGGGATACGGGCGGCGGTCGTCCTTGAAGCGGCAGACGAATTCGGTGGAGATATGCGACGCGTCGGAGGCGCTGCCGCCGTTGCCGCAGATGAGGAGTTTGTGGCCTGCGAGGAAGGCTTTCTCGAGCAGGTCGGCGGCCTTGAGCAACTTCGCTTCGTGCGACGCGACGCCTTGCAGCGTCTCGACGGCGTTTTTGAGGGAGCGCTTGAAATGGGTCATTTGCGGGGGATGGAAAGGCGCGGGTCAATCACGAGCAGTGCGTCGAGATCGGGCCAGGCGCCGGCGTCCTGCGGCTGGAAAAGATTCAGGTAGATTTTGACGGCGAGCGGCGGGTGCTTTGCGGCGATGACCTCGACGGCGGCGTCCAGTTTTTCGCGCGCGGGCTGCGACGGGATGTCGTCAATGAGGCCTTCCTGATGCTCGATGCCGAGCGCGTCGAGGAAGTCGGCAAGCAGCGGACGGTGCAGGCCGAGGAGCCAGTTCTGGACGATTTCCAGGCTGAGTTCCTCGTTCGTTGGCAAGGAGAGAACGCCCTGCATCCATACGTGGCGTTCGGTGCGCGGCTTCCGTTCGAGGAAGACGGGGCGCAGCTTCCGTCGGGCGGCCGTGGCCTGCAGCGCGCCCTTGTAGGCGGCCTTGTTTGCCTCGTGCAGGGATTCGAAAAGCTCATGCACCTCGGCGGGCGTGAGGCCGGAGAAAATATCGTGGGCGGTCAATGTCGTGAAGAGTTGAAGGGTGGAAGAGTTAAAGCGTTGAAGAGGAAAGCGTCAAATCCGCTTCGAAATGCTGCGGGCGACGTGAACGGGAATTATTTAGACAGGATTTACAGGATTTTGAGGATTTTCCTGAGATGAGCTTCCCGCAAGCCAATCCTGAAAATCCTGTGAATCCTGTCTGATCGAACATGTCCTTCCGTGCGGACAACTCTTTGACACGCCAGCGCAAAGCGGCTTTCATCGGCGCGCATGAGAGGCATTTTCGCCGCGTTTACGGCGTCAGTTTTGTTTGCGGGATGCGCCACGGCGCCGAAGCCGGTCTATTTGGAAAAGGCAAAGGTCCTGCCCGTGCAGATCAACGACGCCTTCAAGTTCCGCAAGCAGCAGCAGTTTTTCAACGACCCGAAGACCTACGTCCCGACGGTGAGCGAGGCAATGCGGTTCTATCGCTACCGCATCAACTACGGCGTGGTCACGCCGCGCGACATTGACGAGGCCACCGGGAATTATTTCACGTTCTTCTGGTGGGCTCACGAGCGGGCGGATGTGACGGTCCGGCTCGAATACCGCCAGGCCGCGCTCGGCGATTATGTGATGGCGCAGGAACTTTATTACCCCGACGCGCACGGCTCGTATAAGTCCGACTTTCGCGTGACTGGCGACGAATATCTCGAGCATGGTCGCGTGACCGAGTGGCGGGTGCTGCTCATCGTGGATGGCCGCATTGTGGCGTTCCGTCAGTCGTTCATGTGGAAATAGCGTGCCGTGGTTGCATTGACACTCCCCGGAAGGCGGTCTTAGATTGAGCCAAATCGTGAGTCAAAAATCTGCGATACTCGCCGGCCTTTACGATCATTTCGTGTGGCTCCGGGTCAGCGGTCGGGGGACCTTTCAGACCAGTGCAGGGATGAAGGAATACTCGCGCCGTATGATTCTGCGTGGCCACAGGTCGTTCGTGATTGATCTCACGGATTGCGAACTCATGGACTCGACGTTCATGGGCACCATGGCCGGCATGGCGCTGCGCCTGCGCGAAATGGGAAGCGGTACCCTCACCGTGCTGCATGCGAACACGCGCAATCGCGGCCTGCTCGAAAATCTCGGGCTGGATCATTTGTTTTCGTTCCGCCTGCCCGAGGGCACGCGCCACGCACCCAGCGAGGTGGCGGAAAAACCGCTGCCGCCCGCGGCTCCTGATGTCGCCCGGCAGCAGGAGGTCATCCGCGACGCGCACATTGCGCTGGTCGAGGCTGACCCCGAGAACGAGGAGCGATTCAAGGACGTGCTCGAATTACTGGAACAGGACACACCGCAGGAC
>JBOHXO010000186.1:0-3358 GCA_050737475.1 Chthoniobacterales bacterium | reverse complement strand
TATCGAGGCCGAGGCTTGATCCGTTTCTGAATCCGCCGGAGCCGGTGCCAAGGGCGGAAAGCACGGTGATATCACCCGTGGCGAACGACCCGGCCCCGCCCACTCCAAATGCGAGTGTGGCTCCGGAGTTCACGATGAGGTTGGTGGCCGTCCATGCGCCGGGCGTGTTGTTGTAGAGCGAGGCCGGCTTGAGGAACGACAGCATGCCGCTGGAAACCGTGGTGGGCCCCGAGTAGGTGCTCGTGCCGGAGAGGGTGAGCGTGGCGGAGCCGGATTTCGTAAATCCATTCGCGCCGGTCAGCGTGCCGGAAAATGCCGACGAAGTCTGGCCCCCGATGGAGAACACGCTGACATCGAGATCGAAGCTGTCGCTGCCGGTGAGTCCGCCAATCGTAACGGCGGGGAGACCCCCGAAGGTGACCGGTCCCTCGCCGACGTTGCGTGCCAGCACGGTGTCCTGGAGCGCCAACGAATTTGTTACGGCGAGCGAGCCGGTAGAGACGACGAGCGTGCCGCGGAAAGTGTTGGCGGCGGAAAGGGTCAGCATGCCCGCGCCTTCTTTCGTCAATGTTCCGATTCCGCCGAGCACGCCGGTCAGCGTCAGGTTGCCGGCGCCGCCGATACTGGCGACGGAAGGCGAATTGATATTCACCGCGCCGCTGTAGGCGACCGGGGTGGCGGAACTGTTGATGAGCCGTCCGCCTGCAGCGTTGAGATAGAGAGTCTCGGCCGTTCCGAGCGTGAAGCCGTTCAAGTCGAGCGTGGCCGGGGTTCCCGCGTTTCCAATGAGGGTGTAGCCGCCGGTCGTGCCAAGTGGGGAATTCGTCGCGTTGCCGGCAGCTCCGAGTTTGACCGTTCCGTTGTCGATAAATAAATTTCCGCTGAAGGTATTGCTGGCGGAAAGCGTGAGCGTATTCGTGCCGGCCTTCGTCCAATTACCGGTGCCGCTGATGATGCCGGTGGCCGTGATGTCGCCGGCGCCGCCGATCTGTTGAAAATTGTCGGCCATCGAAATGGTGCCGGAGTAAGTCGCGGCGGTGGCGGAGCTGTTGATCAGCGCGGCCGCGCTGGTTGCGCCGGACTGACCGAGCGCCAATGGCCTGGCCGCGACGAGGGAATAGCCATCGAGGTCGAGCGTTCCTCCCGGCGTCACGCGGGTGGTGCTGGACGCGCTCCCCAGCGGCGTGTTGGTGGCATTGCCCGCAGAGCCGAGTTTGATCGTGCCGGCGGAAATCGTGGTGGTTCCGGTGTAGCTGTTGGCTCCGGAAAGGGTGACGGTGCTGGTGCCGGATTTGGTGATGCTCTGCGAACCGCTGATCACCCCGCCGAACGCGAAAGCCGCCGTGCCATCGCCGGTGATGGTGAGCGGGGAGGAGAGCGAGATGTTCGAGTTGATCGTGTAGGAAACAGTGGATGTGCCCGCGCCGTTCGAGGCGTTCAGGTTGATCTGCGGTGATGACTGAAAATTCAGCGTGCCGCCTACAATCGTCACCGCCACGGGAGAGCCGGTGGCCGTGGGTCCCGTGCCCTGCAGCGTGAGGACGTTCAATTGGAACGGCGAGGCGAAGTCGTTTGTGCTCGTGTTGGTCAGTGCGCTTGAAAAGCTGCCCGAGGGGCCGAAAACGAGGATGGTCGCGGCATTGCTGACCGGGGTGGCGTTCCAATTCGTGCCGGTCGTCCATTGGTCGAGCAGGGAATCCGTCGGCGAGTAGGTGTAGGTCGCCGCGCGGGAAGAAGCGCAAATCCAAAGCGAGGCAATGGCAACGGCGGTCGCAAAGTGACAAAACGTGCAGGGGCGGGGCAGAGGCGGACTCGAGGAATTTTTCACGGTGGTCGTTAAGCAATTCCCCCACAGGACCGCGGTGTAAGGAGAACGCAACTGGACGACGAGGGGAGCAAAAGTCGCACCGTTTGCCTAATATTTATTTGGAAATTAAACACTTATGCAACTGATAGGCATTCAGAAGCAAGGGAGGCGGGAAAACAGGATGCGCAGAAGCGCGGGGGGCGGTCAGCTTGCGGTTCTGGCGAGGGCTTCGGAGATGAAGCCGAGGATTTCCGATCGGCCCTGCTGGGATGTCGAAGAGCTGCTGAAGGCGGGGGGCGCGACGCTGGAAATTTCGGCGAGGGCCGCCAGGAACGTGGTCATGTTTTCGCGCAAAGCCGTGGCGGAGATTTTGTCGGCCTTCGTGAAAATGAGGGCGAAGGAAATGCCGCAGTCGGAGAGCCACTTGAGAAACTCCAGATCCATGCGCTGGGGTTCGTGGCGGGAATCAATCAGCACGAAGGTGCAGCGGAGGTTCGGGCGGCGTTCGAGATATTGGCCGACCGCCTTGTTGAACTCGGTGCGACGCTGCAGCGCAACCTTCGCGTAGCCGTAGCCGGGCAGGTCCACGAGGCTCCAGACGTTGTTGATCGTGAAAAAATTGATGAGCTTCGTGAAGCCGGGGGTGGCGGAAACTTTTGCGAGATTGCGGCGGCCGGTGAGCATGTTGATCAGCGACGACTTGCCGACATTCGAGCGGCCGATGAACGCGAACTCCGGAAATTCCGATTCCGGACATGAGGCGAGATCGGGTGCGCTGATGACGAAAGTGGCGGAGTTGATTTTCATGAATCCGGCGAAGGAAAAGGCATCCTACCATGGAGGGCATGGAGAACATGGAGTGAAACGGAAAAGATTCCGCGGAACTCCGGAACGATTCATAATTCCCATCATGGATTCCACGCCCGCGCGCTCCCGCGATCCTCTGCATGGCATCACGCTGGAGGCGATTGTCTGCGGGCTTGTCGCGAAATTTGGCTGGGAGGAAATGGGCGCGCGGATTCCGGTGCGTTGTTTTCTTCACGACCCGAGCGTGAAATCGAGCCTCACGTTTTTGCGCAAGACGCCGTGGGCGCGGAAGAAGGTCGAGGACTGGTTCGTGTGGGAAGTGCTTGAGCCGCCCCGCGCGGACTAGCCGAGGGCGGAGGGCTCGTCCGTGTTGTCCACGTCGAGGGCGCGCACGCGTTTGCGATCGCGCTCGCTTTGCACGGCGGTGCGGAGTTTTTCGCGCACGTCCTCCACGCCGGCGATGGCGCGCATGGTGACGGTCGGCGTGCTGACGTCCGAGCTGAGCAGGTCAATGTTGCCGAGGCCGAGCAGGCGCAGGAAAAGCGGCTGAGTCATCACGTAATCCTTCACGCGGTAGAGTTCGATTTCGTCGAGCTGGCGGTTCAAAATTCCGCGTGTGATGCGAAAGCGCTGCGTGGTGAGTTCGTAGGTGGTGGCGCGATTTGTGAACCAGCGAATGGGGGCCCAGACGAGGGGGATGATGAGACCGATCGCGGAGAGTCCGTTCTTCGTGAAGGGAATGCC
>JBOHXO010000185.1:0-9927 GCA_050737475.1 Chthoniobacterales bacterium | reverse complement strand
CTACCGGCTTTCGAACATGATCGTCGTGGCCGCGACCGATCAGAACGACGCGCTCGCCAGCTATTCGGACTATGGCGCGACTACGGTGGATCTCGCCGCTCCCGGCTCGAACATTCTATCCACCCAGCCTTCGACGGTCTCCTTCCAGGTGGGCGGCACGACTTATAATTCCGCGATCATGACCTTCTCGAGCTCCGGGGCGGGAATTTCCGGCAACGTCGTGGACTGCGGAAGCGGCAACAGCGCCTCGGAATTTCCGGCTTCCGTCCGGGGCAATCTCGCGCTCATCCAACGCGGGACGGAGACCTTCGCGACGAAGGTGACCAACGCCATGGCGGCCGGCGCCAAAGCGGCAATCATCTACAACAATGTCGCGGGAACGTTTGGCGGCACCCTCGGGTCCGCTGGCAACTGGATTCCGACTTACTCAATTTCCCAGGCCGATGGACAAACCATCAAGGCCGCCCTTCCCAGGACCGGCGCCTTCGTGATCACCACAGCAAACTATCAATTTTTGGACGGCACATCCATGGCCGCGCCGCACGTTGCGGGCGCCGTAAGTTTTGCGGCAATGAACTTTCCCGCCGATACCGTCGCCCAGCGCCGTGCGCGCATTCTCGCCGCCGTCGACGTCAAGTCCTCCCTCCAGGGCAAGGTGGTGACCAACGGCCGGCTCAATCTCCTGCGCATCGTGGATGCCGATGGCAACGGCCTGGCGGACTGGCAGCCGGTGATCACGACCACGACGCTGCCGCGGGCGATCAGCGGCCAGGCCTATTCGCAACCCCTCACCGGCACGAATGGATCCACGCCTTACGTCTGGAGCATCGCGAGCGGGTCGCTGCCCGCCGGCCTCATGCTGAGCGGCTCCGGCGTCCTGAGCGGCACAAGCACCGCCTTCGGAGTTTACCCATTCACCGTGCAGCTCGCCGACAGCCTTGGCACCACGGCCACGAAAGCGCTTACGCTCGCCGTCACTCCCGATCATTTCACCTGGGATTACACACCGACCAGCGTCTATGCGGGCACACCCTTCGCCGTGAAGCTCACCGCCCGCGATTCCGCCGGGCACATTCTTGGCGCCGCCGGCGGCACGGTGAATCTCACGGCCAGCGCGGGAGGTTCGATTTCACCTTCCAGCGTCACGATCACCGACGGATCGTTCCTTGGCTATCTCACGATTGGCTCCGCCGCGGCCAACCTCACGATCACCGCCACGCAAAACGGCTTGAGCGCCACCAGCGGCAGTCTCACCGCCAATAGCGGGACCAGCACCGCCAACGACGGCATCCCGGATGCCTGGAAGACGGCAAACGGCCTCGGCACCACGACGGCAATCGCCTCCGTGGATGGCGACGGCGACGGCCTCACGAACCTGCAGGAATACGCCGCCGGCACCGATCCGCAGTCGTCATCCTCGGCCTTGAAGATTACCTCCACCGACACCGATGGCCGCACCTATTTCACGTTGAACTTCCCGGGAATCGCCGGAAAACTTTATCGCGTCAGCACCAGCACCGACCTGAAGAATTGGACGTCTTCCACCGCAAACGTGCTGCCCACGGTCACCGGATCGCAAAGCGTAACCGTGCCGTTGAGCAGCGCGTCCAGGGCTTTCTTCCGCGTGGAGATCGCGCCGTAAAAAGGGCGATTGGAAATCCGCTCAATCAATACACGGGACGCTCGACCACCACGTAACCGCCACTCGGATAGTCGCGGTAGTAGACCTCTTTATCCACGTAGTAGGTATTGCGATTCACGCGCACCGTCTTGTAGCCCACTGGCAGCGTCTTCACGACATAACCGCTGCGGTAGACAGTCGGCGTCGGAGCGACCACGACCTCCGGCGGACGATTGACGGTGATGCAGCCGCCTAGTAACGAGGCAGCAAGAATTGCGATCGGAAGAATTGTCTTCATGCCCATATATCGCGTGGGCACGCCGGGGCGGCGCTAGGGGATTTCCCGGAGATGCACGGAATCGAACCGCTCGTCGCCCGCGCGAATGTCGCTCACCACGATGAGGCGGTCGCCGGACTTCACGAGGCCCATCTTGAGCAGATGGGATTCCGCGTCGGCCACGGTGTGCTCGGGCCGGATGTCAAATGCCATGCGGATCGCGTGCGTTGCGCGGTTGAGCGCCATGCGGCGCACGATGATGTCGTCCGGCGAGAACGCAAAAATCGGTGAATGCTCGGGCCGCAACTGGCTGGCGTAGGTCGCCATGATTCCGCGTCGCGTGAAGATCACGAGCTTGCTGTTCGGAAAGGAATTCGCGAGCACGACGGCGGACTTCACCATCTTGTGCCGCGGGTCGGTGATGATGGCGTCGATCGCGTAGCCGGCGCCGCCGCTGCGCTCGATGCGCTTCGCGACGCGATCGAAAATTCTCACGCACTCGACGGGATATTTTCCGACGGTGGTTTCGCCGCTGAGCATGATGGCGTCGGCCTCCTCGAAGACGGCGTTCGCAATGTCGGTGATCTCGGCGCGAGTCGGGCCGGGATTCTCGATCATGGACTCGAGCATGTGCGTCGCGACGATCACCGGACGGCCGATGGCGATGCAGTGCTTCGCGATGCGGCGCTGGATGATGGGCAGTTCCTCGAGCGGGCATTCGATGCCGAGATCGCCGCGCGCGACCATGATGATGTCCGCCGCTTCGATGATGGCATCTATCTCGCGCACCGCGCTCTGGTCCTCGATCTTCGCGATGATCGGCGTGTCCACGCCGTGCTCGCGCAGCACGCGGCGAAATTCCAAAACGTCCGAAGGTTCGCGGCAAAAACTGAGCGCGAAAAAATCCACACCGACCTGCACGCCGACCTCGATGTCCGCGAGGTCCTTGGAGGTGAGCGGCGGAAGATTGACCTTCACGCCGGGGAGATTGATGTGGCGGCGCGAGCCGAGCAGGCCGGGCGTGAGGACCTCGCAGCGGATCTTGTTGTCCTTCTTCTCAAGGACCTTCATGTGCATCACGCCATTGTCCACGAGCACCACGTCGCCGACGTTGATGTCGTTGATGAGGCCGTCGTAATTCACGTCCACGGAAAAATGCTCGACGCTCACCGCGCCATGCACGGTGAACTCCATGATGTCGCCGACCTTGAGGTCGAGCTTGGTCGGCAGGTCTCCGGTGCGGATCGCGGGCCCCTGCGTGTCCATGAGGATGCCGGTCGGCTTGCCAAGTTCCTGGGCAACCTTGCGAATGCGCGGAACAATCTCGCGCACCCAATCGTGGGTGGCGTGGCTCATGTTCAACCGGAAGACGTTCACTCCCGCCTCGATGAGTTCGGCAAGTCTTTCCGCCGATTCCGACACCGGCCCGAGCGTGGCGATGATCTTGGTTTTGCGCAGCATGTTGCCTTTCAGAAATCCGAACCCCCGTTGAAATGCAAGCAGCCGCCGTGCTCAGTCGCGGTGTTTTCGCGCCTGCGTGAACCAAAGCGAGACGAAAAAGATGAGCAGCAGCAGCGAGCCGAGCGCAGCGCCGAAGGGCGGGTTGCGGGCCGCAGTGAATTGCTTCTGGATGACATCGCCGATGGTCGGCACCCTGCCGCCGCCCATGAGCGTGGTGATGGCAAACATCGCGATCGCCGGCACGAACACCAGCAGCGCGCCTGCCGCGATGCCGGGTCGCGTGAGCGGAATGATGACTTTCGAAAATGCGCGCACCGGCCCGGCACCAAGATCCTGCGCGGCCTCGACGAGCGCGTTGTCGAGTTTTTCCACGCTCGTGTAGATCGGCAGAATCATGAACGGCAGGTAATTGTAAACCAGCCCCAGCACGACCGCGAAGGGCGTATACATCATGACGAGCGGCGTGTTGATGATGCCCGCCGACAGCAGGAACGCGTTGAGAAATCCGTCGCGGCTGAGGATGGTGATCCACGCGTAGGTGCGGATGAGAAAACTCGTCCAGAACGGAATCATGACGAGCATCATGAGCAGGTTGCGGAAGCGCTCCGGCGCGCGGCCGATGAACCACGCCGCGGGGAATCCCACGATCATGCAGATGACGGTGGTGAGGAACGCATACCAGACCGATTCGAGGAGGATGCGAAACCACGAAAGCGCGTAGTAGCTATCGACGACGCCCTGCCAGCCATGCGTCGCAATGGCGTGGGGGAGATTCTTCAGGGTGGGCCAGTCGATGGCGCGCAGGTAGTTGTCCCCCGTGAAATTCCACACGATGCGCCCGAGCGAGTCGCGCTCGAGGAAGCTGTAAACGACGAGCAGCAGTGAGGGCGCGACGACGAAGAGGACCAGCCACGCGAGCAGCGGAGCCATGAAGAGCCACGCGCCCCAGCCGGGCCGCCGCTCGTAGGCGGAGGAGCTGGCGGGAGCGGCAGGGGCTGTGGCTTCGGCGATGGCGGCCATTGGCTAGTTGAGAGTGGGATGCGCGGGCGACAATTGATGGCTGAGAGGAAATGAGGCCGTGGAGCAGCGGGCCAAAAGGTCCGCCAAAGGCGCTCGTTGTCTCTCAACTCTCATCTCTCAACTGCAAACTCTTATTGGACCTTCAGCGTCGTGATGAGGTCGTCGATCTTGGATCCCTGCGTGCCGATGTCCTTGAAGGTTTGCATCTTCTTGAGCTCGTCGGGGCTCGGGAAGCTGGCGGAATTCGCGAGCGCGGCGGCGGAGAGTTCCTTGCGGGCGGCGGCGTTGGGATTGAGGTAGGGAAAGGCCTCGGAGATGAGCGCGGAGACCTTCGGCCGCAGGATGAAGTTCATGAACAGCTCGGCGTTTTTCGGATGCGAGGCGGTCTTCGGGATGGCGAGACTGTCCACGAAAAGGTGCGCGCCCTCGTCGGGGACGACCCATTTGAATTTCTTGTCGGCGTTGAGCAGGAGCGCGCCTTCGCCGCTCCATACCACACCGAGCGAGACGTCGCCGCTGAGCAGCGAGTTCTTCGGGCTGTCGGAGTCGTAAACTTTCACGAGCGGCAGCCATTTCGCGACGACAGGTTTCACCTTCTCGAGGTTTTCATCGGTGACGTCGTTGACCGGGATGTTGAGTGTCTCGAGGCCCCAGCTCACGATCTCGCGCGCGTCGTCGAGCACGACGATTTTTCCTTTATATTTGTCCTGGAAGACATCCTTGTAGCCCTTGATTGTATCGGCCTCGGGAATGAGTTGCGTATTGATGACGATGCCCACGGTGCCGGCCATCCACGGCACGGAATACTGGTTGCCCGGATCGAACGACATGTTCGTGAACTCTGGCGCGAGATTCTTGAGATTCGGAATGAGTGCGTGGTCGAGCTTGTAGAGCAGACCCTCCTTGATGAGCGCCTCGATGACGTATTCGCTCGGCTGGATGAGGTCGTATTTTCCGCCGCCGGAGAGGAGCTTCTGGAGCATTTCCTCGTTCGACGCGTAGTTCTCGACGTTGACCTTGATGCCGGTCTGCTTCGTGAAGCGGTCAATCACCGATTGCGGCACGTATTCGGACCAGCAGAAGAGGTTCAATTCCTTCGGCTCGCCGGTATCCGAGGGCGGTGACGCCTCGGAGTCGTCGTCGGAGGCGGCGGCAGTTGCCGGCGCAGCGACTGGAGCCGTGGCGGTGGCTTCCGGTTTCGCCGGCTCGGCGGTGGTTGCTGCGGGTTTTCCGCAACCGGAGAGGGCGAGTGCGGCAGCGCAAAAAGCGCTCAGTGCGAGTATGGATGGCGTTTTCATGGAGCTGGCTTCTTTTTCTGGATGAATTGCGTGGCGAAAACGAGAAGGAAGGTCGCAAGGACGAACAATGTGCTGAGAGCATTCAGCTTCGGACTCAGGCCGACCTTGGCCATGCCGTAGATCTTGATCGGGAGAGTCTGCGAGTCGGAACTCATGAGGAATGTGGTGACGATGTATTCGTCGAACGAGAGCGTGAATGACATCAGCGCGCCGGAAATGATCGCGGGCATGAGATAGGGCACGATGACCTTCCAGAACGCTTGAATGGGCGTGGCGCCGAGATCCATCGCGGCCTCCTCGAGAAACGGATCAATGCCCTCGAGCCGCGCCTGCACGCCGACGAGCACAAATGGAAAACAAAACGTCGTGTGCGCAATGATGAGCGTGGCGTAGCCGAGCCCGAAGTGAATGTTCACAAAAAGAATCAACAGGCTCACGCCCATGAGAATCTCGGGCATCACCATCGGAATGAAGATCAACAGGCCCAGCGCACGCCGTGCGGGAAAGCGGTAGCGGAACATCAGCCACGCGCCCACGGTGCCCAGCACGGTCGCCAGCACCGTGGTGAATCCCGCGACGATGAGGCTGTTCTGCAGGAACCCGAACATCACGCGATCGTGGAAAAGTTCGCCATACCACTTCGTCGTGAACCCCGCCCAGCGAATGCCCAGCTTCGAGTCGTTGAACGAGTAGATGATGAGCAGCAGGATCGGGATGTAGAGAAACGCGAAGACGAGCATCGTCCAGCCGCCGAAAAGCCACTGCTGGATTTTCACGCCCGACGGCCTGCGCCATCGGGTCGCCGCTACAGGATCCACCGCAGCTGCTTCCGCCATGCGGCCAATCTTATTCGCCGCAAGCTGCAGGCGTCCAGTCGGGAATCTCCCCTATCTCTTGGAAAAATCAGGCTCCGAGCCGCTCGGCAGCGGTCACGGTATTCGCCATGAGCATCGCGATCGTCATCGGGCCGACGCCGCCGGGCACGGGCGTGATCGCGGAGCATTTCGGCGCGACATTTTCGAAATCCACGTCACCGACGATGCGGTAGCCTTTTGGCGAGGCGGGGTCGTCCACGCGGTTGATGCCGACGTCAATGACGGTTGCCCCTTCGCGCACCATGTCGGCTGTCACGAAATGCGGACGGCCAATCGCCGCGACGAGGATGTCCGCCTCGCGCGTGATGGCGGCGAGGTCGCGCGAGCGGGAGTGCGCGACGGTCACGGTCGCATCGCCGCCGGGACCTTTCGCCATGAGCAACAGCGCCATCGGTTTTCCGACGATCATGCTGCGGCCGAGCACCACGGCGCGCGCTCCAGCCGTTTGCGCGCCAGACTCGATGAGCAGGCGCTGGCAGCCGAGCGGCGTGCAGGGGACGAAGCCCGTGGGATCGTCGAGCGCGAGCTTGGCGACGTTCACCGGGTGGAAGCCGTCCACGTCCTTGCGCGGATCAATCGCGCGCACGATCGCCGCCTCGTCAATGTGCGGCGGCGGCGGAGACTGCACGAGAATTCCGTGGATCGCGGGATCGGCGTTGAGCGCGGCGACGATGGCCAGCAATTCCTCCTGCGTGGTCGCGGCAGGCAGTTCGTGTTTGAGCGAATGGAGGCCGAGTTCTGCAGCGCGTTTGTCCTTCGAGCGCACGTAGGCGACCGAGGCGGGATTGTCGCCGACGAGCACGACGGCGAGGCCCGGCGTGATGCCGCGCGCCTTCAACGCCGCAATGCGCTGCTTCGTTTCCTCGTGGACTTTCTTCGCAATCTCGGTGCCGCTAATCAGCTTCATTTTTCAACAGGGTTTCGATGCGCAGCCGCTCGGCCTCGAAGGCCTCTTCGGTCGGCGTGGGCGGGATGGTTTCGTATGGACCTATCGTGATATCCATACGCGAAAACGGCAACGGAATGCGAAAGCCATCCCAGCTTTTCAACGCGACGGCTTTTGAAAATTTCACGTGCATCGGCAGGATGCGGGCATTCGTGATCTGCGCGAGCAGGATCAATCCCGGACCGAGCGTATAACGCGGACCCTTGGGACCGTCGGGCGTGACGGCGAGGTCTCCGCCGGCGTTCAACCAGTCGGCGCATTCGCTCAGCGCGCGCGCGCCCCGGCGCGAACTCGATCCGCGGATCGCGCTCATATGGAAACGGTCCATGAGCTGTGCGAGAATTTCGCCGTCGCGACTCGGACTGGTGAGCACGGCGACGCCCTTGCGATCGCGTGGATACAGCCGCATGTGCGTGACCGTGATGGCGAGAATTCGGTTGTGCCAGAACGTGAAAATGATCGGCTCGTCGAGCGGGGACTGCGTGAGAACGGCGCTGTCGTGAAAGCGCACGCGGAGGGTGGCGAAAAGCAACCGCGCGATGAACGATCCGACGACAGCGAGAAAACGTTCGCGCGTCATGCCAGCATCACGTCGAGGGTTTTGCGCAACACCGGGCGCAGTTTTTTCGCGAGCGTTTCATTGGCGAAGGCGTACCACGCGACGGGCGACGTCGTGTCGAGCGGCGCGTCGGGGAAGCCGCCGTCGGGAGATTCGTAAACGATGCCGGCCTCGACGAGCACGAGCGCGGCAGCGCAATCGTAGGGGTGGCAGACGATGGTGGAATCAAGGTCGAGCACGCGGTGCACGAGCGGGCGGATGTCGCCGACGAAACGATCGTGGCCCGCGAGCAATTCGTAATGCGCGCCGCCGACGGAAATATACTGGTCGTCAAAAATCGTCGGCGACGAAGTGGCGCCGAGACCGATGAGTTCGTCCCAGACGTGCTCCTCGATCTGCGCGGTGAGCGTGCGGCCTTCCGGAAAATATTTCGCGAACGACGCGAAGCCGTGCCGGAAATCCGTGGCCTGCGACGGCCGCAAATCCAGCGGCGCGCGAGTGCCGTCCAGCACGTTCAGCGACTCCGCCGTGACTCCCCTGCCCTGCACCGCGCTGATCTGGTCGGCTCGCCATTGCTTCGTGAGCGGGATTTCCGTCATCGCCGCGACGCGAATGTCGGAGAGGCTTGTGATCTCGCCGAGTTGCGGCGCCAGCCCGGCGAGCGCCCAGGCGGGACGCTTGTCCACCATCAGGCCGCGCGTGCCGTCAATGGGATCGAGGATGCATTTCCATTTCGTGTCCGCCGCATCGGTGCCCGCGGGAAAACACGGCGCATGTCGTTCGTCAATTCCCTCGAAGATCAATTCCACCGGCTCGTCCGCCGGCCAATGTTCATGGAACCACGCCAGGATTGCCTCCTCGCTGAGCTTGTCCACCGCGTAGATCGTGTCCGCGGCGGATTCGTGAGCGACCTCGGAGAGCTGGGCAATGGTCTGCCGCGCACGGCCGGCGATCACCGCGTCGCGAATGGCATCGCCAAGCCGGCAAAGCAGCACGCGAAACTTTTCGAGCTCAGGCATGCGCCGCACGATAGGTCGCGACCAGCCGGGCTGACGAGGATTTCCAAAGGAACCGCCACGTAAGCAAACCCGCAGCGCAGAGCAGCCCGATCGCAAGCCCCATCCAGATTCCCACCGGTCCGGCGCCGGCGCGGAAAGTGAGAAACCACGAGAGCGGCAACGCGACGCACCAATACGAAAAAATGGCCAGGCACATCGGCACGCGCACATCGGCCAGGCCGCGCAGGGCGTTCATCGTGACGACCTGCGCACCGTCCACAAGCTGGAAAAATCCGGCGACGACAAGCAGGGCGGCCGCGAGATGCAGCACGTCGGCGCTGGAAACGAAAAGTCGCGCGATGATTTCCGAGCCCAGGATGAAACCGAGCGCGGTGCATGCCATCACGATCAGCGCCATGCCGAGACCGCCGAAGGCAATCGGGCGCACCTGGTGGAATTTCTGCGCGCCATAGGCCTGGCCCACACGCACGGTCACCGCCATGCCGAGACCGAGCGGCACCATGAACGTCGTCGCCGCACAAGTGATCGCGATCTGGTGCGCGGCGAGCGCATTGATGCCGATCCAGCCCATCATGAGGGACGCCGTGGCGAAAGCGCCGACCTCGGCGAGGTATTGTCCGCCGGCCGGCAGTCCGACGCGCAACAGGCCGCGCATTTCGCGAGCCATGCCGCGTTCGCCGGAATTGTGCGCGAGGTGCGGGCGGAAATAACTCGCGCGCGACATGAACACGAGCAGCACGACGACCGTGGCGATGCGCGCTGTGAGCGTTGCGATTCCCGCGCCGGTAAGCCCGAGCATGGGCGAGCCGAGATTTCCGAAGATGAAGACGAAGTTCAACGCGACGTTGAGC
>JBOHXO010000184.1:0-1904 GCA_050737475.1 Chthoniobacterales bacterium | reverse complement strand
GCCATCGGCCTTCACGATGTAGTCGCCGGCCTCGAAGCCTGCGGCGGCTTCCGGCGAGCTGGCTGGCACGCGGGCGATGCGCGGCGTGGCGGCGGGCAGGATCTCGATGGCGCGGAGGTTCGAGCGGCCCCAGCCTTCGCGCGGGGCGATCTTCGGCTCGACGTCCACGGTATGGACGGCGCCGTCGCGTTCGTAGGTGATGGGGATGAGCGGCGCTTCGCTGCGGATGACGTTCCACACGATGCTGCCGCGGCCATTGCCCGCGGGGCTGAACTGCGAGACTTTGGCGCCGTTGACGGAAAGGATTTTGTCACCGGCCTGCAGTCCGGCTTTCGCGGCGGGGCCGTCCTTGGCCACGTAGCCGATGACGGTGTTTTTCTCGGCTTCGCCGATCGGGCGGCCGACCGCCCAGACGATGCACGCGAAGATCGCGGCGAGCAGGAAGCTGAAGAGCGGGCCGGCTGCGGCGACGATGATTTTGTCGATCGGCTTGACGGGCGGGAGCTTCGAGCGGTCGGTCTCGACTTCGCCTTCCATGATTTCCATGGGAGCGAGCTGCGGGATGGCGACGAAGCCGCCGGCGGGGATGGTGCCGAGGCGGTATTCCACGCCGTTGATGGTCTTTTTCCAGATCGGCTTGCCGAACCAGATGGCGAATTTTTCGACGACGAGACCGCGCCAGCGTGCGGCCAGGAAGTGGCCCAGCTCGTGGACGAGGATCATCAGGTTGAAGATGAGGACGACCTCGAGAAGAATGAAAATGAATTTGAAGATGTCGTAAATCATGCGGCAGCGCAGGGCACCCAACAGCATGGCAGGGGTGGCTGCAAAATCAAATTCTGGCTGCGTCGCGAAGGATTCAATGCATTCGTGCTTTACCGCGGGGCGCCGACGGGGCTTACGTCAGGGCATGAAGACGACCTGCGGATGGGCGCGTTTGTATTGGCTGCTGCCGGCGTTGCTGGTGCTGACGGGTTGCGGCGGGCCGAAGGATCCGAATGTCGGCCTGTGGGGCTCGAAGTTCAACGACCAGTATCCCATTTTCATCAAGGTGACTCCCGGGCGCACGCCGGATGCCTATTTTGTGAATTCCTATTTTCTGAACGGGCCTGATTCCCTCGAATATCGGGAGACGCGTGTTGCCGTGGCGAAGGAGGACGGCCTGGTGAAGGGACGGTTCTTCACGCTCAAGGGTGATCCGAAGACGGGGACCGCGGAGGGGCACTGGGGGGGAGCCGACAGCCGCCCGGTAATCTTTGTGAAGGTGAAAGGGGATGGGCCGCCCGCTCCTGCGGATGCTGACAAGGTTCTGACAAAGTCCGGCTGGAAACCCGGAGCAGCACCGGCAGAATAGGCCGTGACCGTGGTAGCGATATCGCGCGGCATCTGCTAGGGGAGAGAGGATGCGTTTCCCCCGATTGACCTGGCTGCCGGTTATCGCCATCGCGTTTTCCGCGAGCGCGGAGGATCCGCAGCAATTGCGCGACGGCGAGTCGCCCGATCACCATTACGACGCGAGCCTTTCGAAAGCCGACGGAAAATTGCGGTTCAAGATTCTTGTGAGGGAATCGAGGAAGGCGCTCGGCGATATTCCGAGCGTCTACGAGCCGCTGCAAACGACGCTTCCGAACGCGCCCGAGCTGGCGCGGAAGACGCGCGCACATTGGAGCCCGGATTCACGCTATGTCGTGCTGAGCGAGCCGGACAACAGCTCGGTGCAACCGGCGGTGGTCCTCGTGGACGTGCAACCCGACGCAGTGAAGCTCATTCCCGTCGACGTCGCAAAAATGAAAACACTTTCGTCGAAGAAGCACGAAAACTGGAGCCTGGAATTCGGCGACTGGCTGGGAAACAAAACGTTCCTCGTGCGGCTCTACGGCATGACATTTCACAACGACCGCGAA
>JBOHXO010000183.1:0-9649 GCA_050737475.1 Chthoniobacterales bacterium | reverse complement strand
AGCAGCCGCCCACCGCTGCCACCCTATACCCACGCCACCGCCGTGCAGAAAGTGCGGCTGGCGGAAGACGCCTGGAACAGCCGCGATCCCGAACGCGTCTCGCTCGCCTACACCGAGGATACCGAGTGGCGGAACCGCGATGTTTTTCTCACCGGCCGCGCCGCCGTCGTCGAATTTCTAACGGCGAAGTGGCGGCGAGAGCAGGACTACCGGCTGAAGAAAACTCTGTGGGCCTTCACCGGCAACCGCATCGCCGTGCGCTTCGAATACGAATGGTACGACGCCACCGGCCAGTGGTGGCGCAGCCACGGCAACGAAAACTGGGAGTTCGACGCCCAGGGCCTCATGGCAAAACGCTTTGCCAGCATCAACGATCAACCCATCGCCGAAGCCGGGCGGAAGTTCCGCTGGGCCCGCGCCTGACATCCATCGCCGATTCCTCATGAATTCCCATCCTCGCCCCGCCCCTGGCAACGCCCCGCGCCGCTGGCAGGACTACCTCATGTATCCGCGCGTGCTCTTCACGTTCATCCTGTGCCTCGTCTCGCTCGTTCTGCACGTCGCGTTCGGGGTCTATGTGTGGTTCATTCAAAAATAGCCATGGCTGCGAAATTCATGCAAATCGCGCTCACGCCGGCCGTGCAGGCCGCCCAGGAGCGCGTCTTCGGGAAACATCAATCGGTGGAATCCGCGCCGTCGCACGACGCCTTCACCGACGACGAGGCCGCCTTCATCGCCGCCCGCGACAGCTTTTATGTCGCGACGACGAACAGCGACGGCTGGCCCTACATCCAGCACCGCGGCGGCCCGCCGGGATTTTTGAAACTACTCGGACCGCACCTCCTCGGCTTTGCCGATTTCAAAGGCAACCGCCAGCTCCTCAGCACCGGCAACCTCGACGGCAACGACCGCGTCGCCCTCTTCCTCATGGACTACCCGCACCGCCAGCGGCTGAAAATCCTAGGCCACGCCCGCGTGCTCGACGCCAGCGAGGACTCCGCCCTCGCCGACCAGCTCAGCCCCGCGCCCGACCTGCGCAGCCGGATCGAGCGCCTCTTCCTCATCGACGTCATTGGCTTCGACTGGAACTGCCCGCAATACATCACGCCGCGCTACACCGCCGCCGAGGTCGAAAAAGCAGTGGCCCCGTTGAAAGCCCGCATCGCCGAACTCGAGGCCCAGCTCCGCTCCGCGCCCGGCAACGCCTAAGGCCGCCTCGCCTCCCGCGCGACCAGATCGCCGAACGCGCAGCGGAAGATGCAGCGCGCGCCATTGTGATGGTGCAGCTTCGCGCAATAAACCGCCCGCCCGGAAACGCGATGGATCGCCGCCGCGAGCTGCATGCCGAGCACCGGCGCGATGAAATAAACCCACAGGCCCGTCCACAGCGAGCCCACAAGCGCGGAGCCGAACGTGCGCGCGGGGTTCATGCTCATGCCCGAATGCGGCGCCTCGAAGGTGATGTAGGTCGCCACGAGGCCGCCGGCGAAAATTCCGGTCCAGCGCGCGAGATGCGGCGTGTTGCTGACGACGAGCACCGTGCTCATCAGGACGAATGCGATGAGGAACTCCGCCGCGAAGGCAACCCACACGCCACCCGGTCCCGGCAGCGTGGCGACAAAGTGGACCGACGGATGCGTGAGAAAGTCCCGCGCGAAGACGCCGAAGAACGCCAGCCCCGCGACGGCGCCCACGAACTGCGCAGCGATGTAGAACAGCGCATCGATCGGCCGCACCTTGCCGAGCCGCAGGAAAGTCAGCGTCACGGCGGGGTTCATGTGCGCGCCGGAGCGCTTGCCCCACGGCGAAAAGATCAACGCGATGGCCGTCGCCCCCATCGCGATCCCTATCAGCATCCGCCGAACAAACGGATCGGGAATCGCGTGAACGAGCGGCGAGGCCGGATACTCGAGCAGCGACGTGAAGGACGCCGCCGAAATCATGAAGGCTCCCAGCAGACAGCCCTCGATGGCATATTCCGGCCAATGTTCGTGCAGGGTTTTCAGCATACCGGATTCGTCGCTAAAAACGTCCGTCCTGCCGCCGGCGCAAGGCTTCTTTCAAGCGGGACTTTGTCTCGATGGAGAGAGCGGGTTCGCCCGTCGTTTCAAGCTGCGCGGGAAGCCGGCGACTGGCCTGGTGCAAAAGGTCGAGCTGCCCGGCGTAGCGCGCGCACCATTTGCAGGCGAGCCGATGCAACCCCAGCCGCAGGCGCACGCCCGGCGGCAGCGTGCGGTCGCGCCCCTCGGACGTCAGACGCGCCACTTCCCGGCAGTTCGGAGTGATCCGCCAGACGAGATCCGCGATCTTCGTCTTGAGCCAGGACGGCGCTTCGTGGGCATCGGAAATTTGAAACATCTGGTGATTGGTCGTCGCTCGGGGTGAAAACCTTACGAGCCAATGTCCAGGCAAGCGAATCCCGCGCCAATACCAGATGCGTCCGCCGCGCTACGGCTTCTTCCGCGCAGCGAGCTTCAGCCGCTCGCGGGCCTCGGCCGACAGGGCGGCGCGCGGCTTCTCCTCCTCGTGCGAGGGGCAGGAATGCACGGCCTTGCGGAGAAAGCGAAGCTGGTCGCGGTAGCGTTCGCACCACACGCAGATGAGGTAGTGAAACCGCATCGCGACCCGCGTGCGGAGCGGGAGCGGCGCCTCCATCGACTGCGAGATGAGGCGCGTCATGTCGTGGCACTTCGGCGTGTGCTCCGCAATGAACATCACCAGCTTGGTTTTCCATCGATTCGTCGGCTCGATCACAACGCGGAACCTCCGCCATTCCCGAAAAAATTCATCTCCAAATCCTGGCGCAGCGCCATGCGGGCGCGGTGCAGCATCACCCACAGGTTCGCTTCGCTGATGTTGAGAGTCGTGCAGATTTCCTTGCTCGGCACGTCGTCCATCTCGCGCATCGTAAAGACCGCCGCCACCCGCGGAGGCAGCTTCTCGAGCGCGCTCTGGAGCGCCTGCCAGAAGTCGGCGCGCCGCATCGCGTCCTCGCCCTCGGGTTTCCAGTCGGTGGGGCCATTCTCGTGAATCCAGTAGTTGTCGCCGTCGAACTTGTCGGAATGCTCGTCGCCGAAAAACTCGAGATCGGTGAACGATGTCTCGCGGCCGAGCTTCCGAAAATGGTCGCAGATCTTGTTCTTCAAAATGCCCACGAGCCAGCTCCGCTCGCTGGAACGGCCGCCGAATTTCTCGTGCGTGCGCACGGCGGCGAGCAGGGTTTCCTGCACGAGATCCTCGGCGACCTCCTCCTTGCGCACGCGAACGAGCGCGTAGCGGAAGAGGCAGTCCCCGTGCTCGTCCACCCAGCGGTCCGGGTCGGCGTGCGAGCCTTTCGGCGGCGGCATGGCAACGGGAGATTCGTTCATGGTCGGGTGCGGACGGCGTGCGCCGCGGCGAGCTGGCGAAGCTGCTCCTCCTGGAAGGGGGAGCAGCGCGCGAGGGTGACATTGCGGAGCGAAAGCGAGTCTAGAAGGTCGAAGCCCTGCCGATCGATGAGAGACACGTCGCCGAGGTCGAGCGTGAGCGGCCGGCCCGCGGCAAGCACCCGCTCGCAGGTGTCGCGCAGCTCCGTCGTCCACGCGCCGGCGATCTGCCCTTCGAGGTGCAGGACGGCGCCCGTGACCGGGGATTCGATGAGTGAGATGCGGAGCATGATCGGGTAAAAATTCAGCGGCATGCGCTGTTGCCCATCCTCTTCGCTGGCGCCGTGCCAACCCTTGTTTTCCGCTCCGATTTACTCTGTTAAATTTCTTTTACGTGGCCGAAAGCCTCGATTTTCGACGGCGCCCACGACCGTCGTGGCCGCGACATTTCGCGGCGTCCCACGAGATGTCGCGGGCCGCGAAATTCCGCCGGGACCGCGGCTCAGTCCTGCGGTCGCGCGATGCCGAGTTTGCGCATCCGGCTGCGCAGCGTGCTCGGCTGAAGGTGGAGCTTTTCCGCTGCCCCGTGCTCGCCTTCGATTTGCCACCGGGCCTGCGTGAGCACGGCGATGATGTGGTCGCGCTCCACGTTTTCGAGCGACGTATTTTCGGAGTCTGGCCGGCTCGCTTCCGGCGGCGCGGACGTCACCTCCGGCAGCACGCTCTCGTCCACCTGCAGCACGGGGCCGGTCGCCAGCACCAGCGCGCGCTCGATCACATTCTGCAGCTCGCGAATGTTGCCGGGCCACGGATACCCGCACAGCCGGGCCATGGTCTCCTCGGCGACCTGCCGGATCGGCCGGCCGAATTTGCGCGCGAATTTTTCGAGGAAGAACATCGTGAGCAGCGGGATGTCGTCCGCGCGCTCGCGCAGGGGCGGCATCGTGATCGGGACGACATTCAGCCGGTAGAAAAGATCGCTCCGAAATTTGCCCTCGCGCACCCAGGCGGGCAGGTCGCGATTCGTCGCGGCGATCACGCGCACGTCCACGCGCACCGTCTTGCTGCTGCCAAGCGGTTCGAATTCCTGCTCCTGCAGGACGCGCAGCAGCTTGACCTGCGTCTCCGGCGACAGCTCGCCCACTTCATCGAGAAAAATCGTGCCGCCGTCGGCCAGCGCGAAGCGGCCGTCGCGATTCGTGAGCGCGCCGGTGAACGCGCCCTTCACATGGCCGAACAGCTCGCTCTCGACGAGCCCGGCGCTGATCGCCCCGCAGTTTACCTTCACCAGCGGCCGCTCCCGGCGCGCGCTGCGATCGTGGATGGCGCGCGCGATGAGCTCCTTGCCCGTGCCGGTCTCGCCAAAGATCAACACGGTGGAATCGGCCGGCGCGACCTGGTCCACCTGCCGCAGCACGCCGAGCAGCGCGCGGCTGTTGCCGACGATTTCCACGAAGTTGTGCTGACTGCGAATTTCCTCCTGGAGGTAGATATTCTGGGCCTCGAGCCGGGCGCGATCCCGCTCCATCAGCACGCGCTCGGTGATGTCGAGGAACATCGTGCGGGTGAACGTCCCGCTGGGATCGGGCCGCGACCACCATTGGATCCAGAACGGCTTCCCGTTGTCCTTCCGGCGCATTTCGAGCACGACGCCGCTGGTATCCGCTCCGCGCCCGATGGCCTCGAAGGCTTCGCGCATGCGGCGCTGGGCATCCGGCGTGTCGGGAGCGAACGTCTTGCCGTAGGTCGTCGGGACGTCTTCGGGCTTGATGCCGAGAATCTTCATCGCCGTGCGGTTGGCGCGCAGGAAATGGGAATCGAGCTCCTCGTTCACGTAGGCGATGGGCGCCTCGTCGAAGAGATCGCGAAAGCGCTCCTCGCTCTCCTGGTTCTCACGCAGCAATTTCTCGAATGCTCGCATGCGCTCCAGCTCCACGCGGGCGCGGGTGGCGAAAATTTTCAGGACCGCGATGTCGTCCTCCGACGGCCGCATCGGCTTCGTATCCAGCACCGCGAGATGCCCGAGCACGCGGCCGTCGGCATCGACCATCGGCACGCCGACGTAGCTGTCGGCGCCGATCTGCCCGAGCCAGAGGTCCTCGGGATACAGGGCCTGGATGCCCGTCTCGGTCGAGCACACGTAGCCGGCGGCCACCCGCGCGCAGGGCGTGCCCGGGAAGCGATAGGTGAAGCCCTCGCCGAAGCCGGCGCCCTCCCAAAAAGCCAGCGACCGCGATTCGTCGGGATTGAGCGTCTCCGACACGAACGCATACCTCGCCTGCAAGGCCCGGGCCGCCTGCCGCGCCAGCGAGCGAAAAAATTCCTCGCCCGTCACCGCGGCGGTGCCTTCGGTCATGGCCCGCAGCAAATCCTCCGAGCGTTTCAAGCCAGTCACGTCGCGCGACGCGGCGAGCAGTTTTTCCGGCCGCCCGTCCGGACCGGGTATCGCGCTCACGATCACGTCGAACCACATCGTCCGGCGCGTCTGCGCGGTCTGGAAAAATCCCGTGAACCGCCCGACCCCGCCGCCGCGAGCCGCCGCCAGCGCCGCTTCGCAAGCCCGGCGATCCTCGCCTTCCCAAAACAGCACCCACTCCTGCCCGACAAACGGCGCAAGGTCGCAGATTTCGAGCGTCCTCATGCCGCTTTCGTTCATCGAGAGCAGGCGCCCATCGAGATCGAGCACCTTCAGGCAATCCGGGCTGCCCTCAATGAGTCGCGTCGCAAATCCGTCGCTGTCCGCGGATGAGCGGGGCGATTCGGCTTCCGATTTTTTGAGGCGCGCGGGCACAGGCGATAAAATTCTGTGAGGCCCTGCGTAGCATCTCGGGCAGGCCGGTGAAATGCCGAAATCAGGGCGTCCCGGCGACATGGCGGAAATCGGTGTAAGGATTGGACGCCCTCTCCGACGAATCGGGCGAATCATTCAATCTATGGAAACACCCAACTTCCCCGAGCCCGTCCTGCCGGCCTGTCCCGTGCTGAAGCTTCTCAAGGACCAGCGCGCCCTCGTCACCGGCGCCAGCTCCGGCATCGGCAAGGCCATCGCCATCGCGCTCGGCCAAGCCGGCGCCGACGTCGTCGTGAACTACGTCTCGAATCCCGACGACGCGCAGACCGTCCTCGACGAAATCCACCGCTGCGGCTGCGGCCACGGCCGTTCCTACGCCTACCGCGCCGATATTTCCAAAGAGGACGAGGTCCAGGCGATGTTCGCCGACATCGACGCGAAGCTCGGCGGCCTCGACATCCTTGTGAACAACGCCGGCCTGCAGAGCGACGCCGCGTTCGACGAAATGACGCTCGCGCAATGGAACCGGGTCATCGGCGTGAACCTCACCGGCCAGTTCCTCTGCACGCGCGAAGCGGTGCGGCGGTTCAAGAAGCAGGGCGTGAATCCCGATGTCTCCGTCGCCGCCGGCAAGGTCATCTGCATCAGCTCGGTGCATGAAGTCATCCCGTGGGCCGGCCATGTGAACTACGCCGCGTCGAAGGGAGGCGTGATGCTCATGATGAAAAGCATCGCGCAGGAAGTCGCACCGTTCCGCATTCGCGTGAATAGCATTGCGCCCGGCGCGATCCGCACGCCGATCAACATGGAAGCCTGGGACACGCCCGAGCACTACAACGAACTGCTCAAATTGATTCCCTACAAACGCATCGGCGAACCGCATGAAATCGGCCGCGCCGCGGTGTGGCTCGCCTCGGACGAGTCGGACTACATCCACGGCATCACGCTCTTCGTGGACGGCGGCATGACGCTCTACCCCGGCTTCGAAACAGGAGGCTAGATCATGAAGATTTCACACGACGCCGAATGGCTCGAAGCAGACGGCCTGGGCGGATTCGCCAGCGGCACCGTCAGCGGAATTCGCACCCGCCGCTATCACGCATTACTGCTGGCCGCGACCACGCCGCCAGCCGGCCGAATGACTCTCGTGAACGGCCTCGATGCCTGGGTCACGATTGGCGATGCCACCACATTCCTCTCCACACAGCGCTACGCGCCCGACGTGCTGCATCCCAACGGCGTCGAGCAGCTCAAGGGATTCACTACGGATCCCTGGCCGCGCTGGACCTATCGCATCAACGACACATTGCGGGTCGAGCAGGAACTCTTCGTTCCGCATGGATCCGCCGCCGTCGTGCTGCGCTGGAAGCTCGTCGGTGAGTCCTGTAATCCCGCTTCGCTTTTCGTGCGGCCGTTTTTCTCCAGCCGCGATTTCCACGGAACGCATCACGAAAACGGCGCGTTCAACTTCGCGGCATCCATCGCTGGGGATGTTGTCGCGTGGCATCCTTACGACGGTGTGCCCGGCGTGACAGCACGCAGCAACGGCCGCTACGAATCCCAGCCCGACTGGTATCGCAACTTCGCCTATTCCGAAGAGCGGGCGCGGGAACTGGATTTTATCGAGGATCTCGCGGCACCCGGTGTCTTCGAATTCGCCATGAGCACAAAGCCAGCGGAACTCATTTTTGCCGCGGAAGGTCACGAGTCGATTTTCGAAAACGAGACAGCAGAGATCGCTGAACGCGAACTGGCTCGCCGCGAGGCGTTCCCCTCTCGGCTCCATCGCGCCGCCGATGCCTATTTCGTGCGTCGCGGAAACGGCACCACGCTCATCGCCGGCTACCCGTGGTTCGGCGATTGGGGACGCGACACCTTCATCGCGCTGCGCGGCCTGTGCCTCGCGACCGGACGCCTCGACGACGCCCGCTCCATCCTCACGCAATGGGCCGGCACCGTTTCCGAGGGCATGCTGCCGAATCGCTTCCCGGACAGCGGCGAAACGCCCGAATACAATTCCGTCGACGCCTCGCTCTGGTATGTCGTGGCCGTTCACGAATTCCTCGAGGCCACCGGCAATCAGGAATCCGATGTCGCCATTCTCGCGCCGGCCATCGAGGCCATTCTCGAAGGCTACAGCCGCGGCACGCGCTTCGGCATTCGGCTCGACGACACCGGCCTGCTCGCCTGCGGAGAACCCGGCACGCAGCTCACATGGATGGACGCAAAAATCGGCGACTGGGTCATCACGCCGCGCATGGGCAAGCCGGTCGAGGTGCAGGCGCTTTGGTTGAACGCCCTCTGGATCGGCGCGCAGCGAAACCCGCGCTGGCAGTCGCTCTACGAGTTCGGCTTGAAAGCCTTTCGCGCCCGCTTCTGGAATGCCGAGCGGCGCTGTCTCCACGACGTGATCGATTGCGACCAACGCGACGGCACCATCGACGCGAGCCTGCGGCCGAATCAAATCTTCGCCGTCGGCGGCCTGCCGCTTTGCCTGCTCGACGACGAAACTGCCCGCGCTGTCGTCGATGCGGTGGAGTCATCCCTCCTCACGCCAAACGGCCTCCGCAGCCTGGCACCGGGTGAACCGGGCTACCGTCCTCGCTACGAAGGAGGCGTGGTCCAGCGCGACAGCAGCTATCACCAGGGCACCGTCTGGCCGTGGCTCATTGGCCCATTCGTCGAAGCGTGGCTGCGCGTGCGCGGCCCTTCCAAATCCGCCGTGAAGGAAGCTCGCACGCGTTTCCTGCCAGCGCTTAACGAGCACCTGAACGAAGCCGGCCTTGGCCACATCTCCGAGATCACGGACGCGGAAGTCCCGCACACGCCGCATGGCTGCCCCTTCCAGGCGTGGTCGCTCGGCGAGTTGCTACGCATCCAGGAAACCCTGCTGAGCCCGCAGGCAAAACCCACCGCATTTCAAAAAAATGATCCCACCAAAAATCCTCGCCCTCGCCGGAAGCCTGCGCGCCAACTCGCTCAATAAGCGCCTCGTTCACCTTGCCGCCGACGCGGCACGCGCCGCCGGTGCCGAGGTGACGGTGCTCGATCTGCGCGACCTCGCGCTGCCGTTGTTCGATCAGGACTTGGAAGACGTGCAGGGTCTGCCGGAGGGCGCCAGGGAATTGAAGAGCCTCATGCGGGAAAGCGATGGCTTCCTCATTGCATCGCCCGAATACAACAGTTCGATCACCGCTGCCTTGAAGAACGCCATCGACTGGGCATCGCGCGCCGAGAGCGACGACGAACCACCGTTGGTCGCATTCCGAGGGAAAACCGCCGCGCTGCTCGCCGCGTCACCCGGCGCACTCGGCGGTGTGCGCGGCCTCGTGCATCTCCGCGCCATCCTCGGCAACATCGGCATGCTCATCCTGCCGGATCAAATCACCATCCCTGCGGCACACGAAGCGTTCGACGAATCCGGGCAGCTTAAAGACGCGCGCAAGGCAGCTCAGATCGCGGCACTCGCCAAAAATCTGACGGAATTTCTGAT
>JBOHXO010000182.1:0-2478 GCA_050737475.1 Chthoniobacterales bacterium | reverse complement strand
CAGGACGCCGCCGCGCCCGCGCCTGCAGCCGAAGCAACTCCTGCTCCTCCCACTTTGGAGCAACGCGTGGCGGGTGTCGAAGCCTACATCAATAACGTCGATCCGGCCGGAAGCGCCGTCGTCGGCGTGCCCGGTCCCGGCCACAACGCCTGGATGATGGTGTCCGCGGCACTCGTGCTGATGATGACGCTGCCCGGACTCGCGCTGTTCTACGGAGGCCTGGTGCGCTCCAAGAACGTGCTGTCCATCGTGGCAATGTGTTTTGGAATCGCCGGCTTGGTGACCATCCTTTGGTGGGCCGTTGGCTACAGTCTGGTGTTTGGTACCAGCTTCAAGAGCCCGTATATCGGCGGCAGCGAGTTCTTCTTCTTCAAGGACGTCACGTCGGCGCCGAATACGAACTACGCATATTGGGTTTCCCAGAACGTGTTCTCCATCTTCCAGCTGACCTTCGCGATCATCACCCCCGCGCTTATCTTTGGCGCGACGGCTGAGCGCATGAAGTTCAGCGCCGTGATGGCTGTCGTCTTCCTGTGGATGTTTCTCGTTTACTTCCCGCTCGCACACATGGTGTGGGGTGCCACCGGTCTCATGAACGGTGTCTGGAATGCGGATGCAAAAATCGCGGCCATTGACTTCGCGGGCGGCACGGTGGTGCACATGTCCTCGGGTTGGTCGGCACTTGTTCTCTGCCTCATCCTCGGCAAGCGCATGGGCCACGGCAAGGAGCCCATGCCGCCGCACAGCATGGTCATCTGCTTCATCGGTACCGCACTCCTGTGGGTCGGCTGGTATGGCTTCAACGCCGGCAGCGCGGTTGCTGCTGACGGTGTGGCCGCCAATGCATTCCTCACCACCACGCTCGCCACGGCGATCGCTTCGTTCGTATGGCCGATGGCGGAATGGATGTTCAAGGGCAAGCCCAGCATCCTGGGCTTTTGCTCGGGTGCGGTCGCAGGCCTGGTCGTGATTACTCCTGCTTGCGGCTTTGTGGATTCCACAGGCGCCGTGATCATCGGCGTTGCGGCGGGCATCATTCCGTTCTTCACCGTCACCTACATGAAGCCAATGCTCGGCTATGACGATGCGCTGGATACCTTCGGTGTCCACGCTATCGGCGGAACGCTCGGAGCGTTGCTCACCGGTTTCCTGGCAACGGCCACGGTCAATTCGAACCTCGTCAGCACAGGCTACGCAGAGCCGAACGGCCTCAAGAAGGCGATCGAAACTCACACGCTCTGGATCAACCAGCTCTACGCCATCGGCATCACGATTGCCCTTGCGGTGATCGGCACGGCCGTCATTGCTCTGATCGTCAAGTTCACCATTGGCCTTCGCCCGACACCCGAGGCCGAGAGTCAGGGTCTGGACGTCACCGACCACGGCGAGGAGGGCTACATCCTGTCCTAATCGGAAACGCTTAAGACAAAGGAAAAATCGCCATGAAAAAAATCGAAGCAATCATCAAGCCCTTCAAGCTGGAAGAAGTCAAAGATGCGCTCGCGGACCTCGGGATCGAGGGAATGACCGTGAGCGAGGTCAAGGGCTTCGGCCGCCAGAAGGGTCACACGGAAATCTACCGCGGTAGCGAATACACGGTGGACTTCCTGCCCAAGATCAAGATCGAGGTCGTCCTCTCCGACTCTCTCCTCGAGAGCGCGACGGCGGCCATCGTCAAAGCGGCCAAGACCGGCAAAATCGGTGATGGAAAGGTGTTCGTCTCTCCTGTGGAAGAGGCGATCCGCATCCGCACCGATGAGACCGGCGAAAAAGCCGTCTAATCGAAAGACTCAGGGTTAAGAGGGAGCCATGCAGGGCGGTGGGGCGTTAGCCTCACCGCCCTCATGTTTTTTACGGCGCACGATGAGGCCGATGGGGCCCGTTCGTCGTAGCGGCCCCATTGAGCTTGCTGCGGCACTACCCTGCGAGCTCCGCCGCGAGGCGAATCGCCGCAATCATGCTGTCCGGCCGGGCGATGCCCTTGCCCGCAATTTCAAAAGCCGTGCCGTGATCGGGGCTGGTGCGCGGAAAGGGGAGGCCGAGCGTTGTATTCACGCCGGAATCGAATGCATGCAGCTTGAGCGGAATGAGGCCCTGGTCGTGATACATGCAGAGCACCGCGTCAAACTCCCCGGCCACTGCGCGGAAAAAAACCGTATCCGGCGGCAACGGTCCGACATACGAATCGCCGCCTTCCGCTTGCAATCGCGTGATCGCCGGCGCAATGAGATCAATCTCTTCGCGGCCAATATCGCCGTCCTCTCCGGCATGGGGATTCAATCCCGCCACGGCGATGCGTGGATGTGCCACGCCGCGCCGCCGAACGAAAGCGCCGAGCAGCCGTCCCACACGAACGATTTCTTCGGTGCTCAAAATCCCGGCGACTTCGCGCAGCGGCACATGCACGGTGACCAGGCCGACGGTCAGCGCGCCGCCCGTGAGGCACATCGCGAAATTTTTCGTCCCGTTGCGCGCGGC
>JBOHXO010000181.1:0-3106 GCA_050737475.1 Chthoniobacterales bacterium | reverse complement strand
GGGCACGTATTTCGAGATCGGATCGTCCAGCGAGAGCCTGCCTTCGTCGGCGAGCTGGAGGATGCGCGTGACGGTGAAGGATTTCGTGATGCTGCCAATGCGCTGATAATTCGCAGCATTCATCGGTGTGCCGGCGGGAATGTCGGAGACGCCGCGCGCAATCACCACCGGCGCGGCGCCGGCCCGCGAGATACCGACGACAATCCCCGGCACCTCACCGGAATTCACATACGCCGCGGCGAGTGCCGCGATCCTGTCCGTCGCCGTGTCGGCGCGGAGGGAAGTGCCAATGACGAGGAGGGCGAGCGCAGCGAGTCGGGCGGATGGGTTCAATGTCATCGTAGCCCAGCCTAGCATCCATGGAGGCGGTCGCCAAACGCCGATGCAACCTCTGGCTACCGGCTCGACCCGAAACTGCGAATGGACTTTGGACGAAAACGCGATTCGCCGGCTCGGTGTCGCTCTCTTCGCTACAGCATGAGCCACTAGGAATTGGGGGCTTTTTCTTTTACTGCGCTCTCGATTAACCGCCCCGCATTGAGGAGCGCCGCTTCGCTGCGCCGCGGGCCGATCAATTGCAGGCTCGTGACGGGGACGTCTTCATCCGACGTCGGAACCGGCATCGCCAGCGCCGGATTGCCGGCGAAGTTGACGGCCACGGTGTTTTGGATCTTCAGGACAAGCGCCTCCAGGAGTCCGATTCGAAAATCAATGGGGATCGCGGGCGGCGTGGCCTGCATCGTCGGAAGGGCGATGAAATCAACTTTCTCAAAAACGTCCCCGAGCGCTTCCTGCCACGCCTCCCGGCGCGCGAGCGCGGGCCGGTAATTCCGATTGTAGGCGATGCGGCCTGCGAGAATGGCCGACTTTGTGCGTCCGCTGATTCCATATTTTCCTCGAAATTGCCGGTCATTGATCCATGTCCCGGCGGCGGCGAGCGTATTCCCGTCCTTCGTGGCCTGTTCCCATTTTTGCCGGAAATTATCGTCCAACTGCACGACGCGAAAACCCGCCTTCTCGAGGGCCGCATCCACGGCGGCGTCTATCCGGGGATCCGTTCCCTCCAACCTGAGCCGTCCAATTCGAATGCCCGCGGCGTGGGGTTGCGCAGCGACGGCGTTCGCATACCTGGCGGCAAATCCGCGCTCGAGCAGGTCCATTCCCTGAACCGTATGCGCGATGTCCTTTCCGAGCGGACCAACCGTATCGAGGTGTTTCGGCTCGATGGGATGCACGCCCTTGATCGGCACCAGCCCGAACGTGGTTTTCAATCCGACCACTCCGCTGCATGCGGCCGGGACGCGGATGGACCCCGCCGTGTCCGTGCCAAAGGAAACGTCGGCAAGACCAAGCGCCACCGCCACCGCCGCACCGCAGGAGGACCCGCCCGGGATCAGCTTCCGCCTGGAATTGAGCGGACTTCTTGGGGTTCCGAAATAGCCGTTGAATCCCGAGGGCGCGACCGCAAATTCGCTCAAGTTCGTTTTGCCGACGAAGTCCACCTTGCGCTCCCGGGCGATTTCGAGACAGGGCGCGTCTTCCGAGGCGGGCTTTCCATTGAGGACGAAATACTGCGAGCCGTTGGTCGTGACCACGCCCTTCATGTCAATGTTGTCCTTGACCGCAACCCTCAGTTTTCCGGTATTTTCCTGCGGCGGCCAGTAATCAATGAAAGCCCTCTTGCCCGGACCATTGGCGGAGAGTTTCGGAAAGATGGTGCACCCGCTGAATGAAACCAAAACGGCCAGCGCAAGCGGTGGAAAACAATAACGAAAAGGGCGGCGGGGAGCGGTCATTGATTTACCGGAAACTCTAGCTCTCACGCCCGGCAAAACCAATGAACTTCGCATTGTCCGCGCAACAAGACTGCCCTGGCTGCCAGCGCGGCACTCACTTCGCTTCCGGCTTCGGCGCGGCCAGCTCTCGAAGACCCGCCGGCGTGAATTCGCGATCAGTAAATGTGACGTCATACCGGATGCGCGAGCCATCCAGCTCGGTGAGCGAATCCTTCCCGGAAGCCCTCACCGTGAGGTTCGCGGGCAGATTGCCATGGCTGCCCTGCGGCACGACGCGGGTCGTTTCGATGCGTCGTGCCAGCTTTCCGGAAGGCAGATATTTTTCGATCCGCAGAGGCACCATGCGGCGCGGATCCACCCAGCTCAGGACGTGGCCGTAGATCGAGAAATCGCCGGAACCGGGTTTCGATTCCAGGATCTGGCAGGCGACGCGGTCAACGACCTCCGTGCCCACGAGCGCCTGATCCTTCCATGAAAAAAAATTCTCGATCACGTCGGCCACCGCGAGATCGCTCCCAAAAACAGATTCACTCATCGCAGTCTCCTCCGGAGATTTTCCGCCGGCCGGAAAATGCCAGGCCTCGGGCGCGGCACCCGCCTTCTGCCGCACGAGAAGCGACTCCGCCTTGCGCTCCCTGGGCCAGAGCACCACGTAGGCGACGTCAGCCTCCGCGGGTGTGCGCCTTTCCTTGATCTGAATTTGAAAGGTCGCCTTCTTTGTCCCGACCGGCTGCTGAATTTCCATGCGCAAGCGCACATCGGTCGAACCGTTCTCGCGCTGGGCACTCAGCCGCGAGGCAAGGTCGGCAGCGGACATCGGCGCCGCGGGATCGGCGGCGAAAGCCACGCCAATGAAACCCGCGACAGCGAAACCGGCGGAAAGTTGACGGAGGGATTTCATGAGCGGGATTCGTAAATATTTTTCAACCTTGCAGCGCGGCGCTCGGGGCCAGACGCGAACTCCGCCACGCGGGATAAAGTCCGCTCATCAAGCCGACGAGAACGGCGATCCCGATGGAGACCACAAGCAACCCCGGACTGAGATCCGCCTCGAGCAGCCCCTGGATCGCGGGAGCGGTTACCAAAATTTTGACGCCGACGACTCCGAGCAGGACGCCCACGATACCGCCCAGGAGGCCGAGCAGGGCGGATTCCAAAAGCACCATGCGCACGATCCGACCCCGCCGCCAGCCGAGCGCGAGCAGGATGCAGATTTCGTGGGTTCGTTCGAAAACGGTCATGAGCATCGTGTTCATCACGCCAAGAACTCCGACCAGCACCGCGAGCAGAGAAGTCCCCCAGCTCATCGC
>JBOHXO010000180.1:0-12091 GCA_050737475.1 Chthoniobacterales bacterium | reverse complement strand
CCGGACAACACGGTCTGCCTCGTCGGCGGAAGCGGCTCCACGAGCTACGTCTCGCCGCAAATCACCGGCGGCACGAACAACTACCTGGTCATCGGTTACCTGCCGGCCACGAGCAATCTCTCGGCGTTCCAAACCTACGCCTACGCGCGTCCGACGAACACCGCGCTCTCATGGTCCCGCGATCCGGTCAACGGCCGCGTCACCACGACCTGGAACATCACCGCGACGGCCATGAAGGGCTCGAACGTCATGACAATCCAGGGCTGGCTTCCGCACCAATACCGCACGACCACGACGAACTTCTCGTATCAGCCCTACACCTACCAGACGCAGCGCGGCATCATGAAGACGTCCATCGGAAGCAGCTTCCAGATCAATTTCCCGTTCGCGGGATTGGCGGTCGCGCTTCCGGCACCAGCGACCACGGGCTACACGAACAACTTCCAGTCCGCGCGCATGACGACGTTCCTCACGAACTTCAATCCCGGCAGCATGCTCGGGAACACGTATGACGCCGGCAAGGCGCTCAACCAGTGCGCGAAGTTCATGGTGATGGCGAACGAGATGGGCGACACGACGAACTTCAACCGCCTCAAGACCGCGCTGACAAACGCGCTGCAAAACTGGCTCACCTACACGCCCGGCGAGAACAACGGCTTCTACGCCCGCTACACCAATTGGAAGGCCCTCATCGGCTTCGACGTCGGCTACGGCTCGCAGGGCTTCAACGACCTGCACTTCCACTACGGCTACCACATCATCGCCGCCGCCCAGCTCGCGAAATACGACAAGACATTCCTCGCGAATTACGGCCCGATGCTGCGCCTCATCGTCAAGGCGTTTGCCAACGACGACCGCGCCGACACGACGCAGCCATTCCTGCGCACGCTCGACGTGTGGGAGGGCCACTCGAATGCCGGCGGCATGAGCAGCGCCAATGGCGAGAACCAGGAATCCAGCTCCGAGGCCATGAACTCGTGGGTCGGCATCTACCTGCTCGGCTCGATGCTCAACGACTCGCAGATGACCTCGCTCGGCGCGATGGGCTTCTCGATGGAGAGCCGCGCGATCAACGAATACTGGACGGACCTCTACCAGACGAACTTCCCCGCCAGCTACAACCGCGCCGGCGTCGGAATCCTCTGGGCCGACAGCTTCACCTTCGCCACCTACTTCTCCGCCGATCCGACGTGGGTTTACGCGATCCAATACGTGCCTTCCGCGCATTGGAACAACTACCTCGTGCAGGATCAGGTTGCGACCGCCTCCGCCAAATACCAGCAGATGTGGGCCGAGCGCAACGCCTGGAACGGCGACACCTCGACGACGCCCGACTCCCTCGGCGCGTATCCCGGCAACTACGTCTTCGCCTATCAGGCCCTGTGGGACCACGCGAACACCCCCGCGATGTTCGACAACTACTACACGGCGAACCTCCCCATCGCGAAGAGCAACACCTACTCCGGCGAGACGTATTATTTGATCCACGCGCTGCGCCAGCTCGGTGACCAGGACTTCACGTATTCCGCCAGCGTTCCCACCGCAGCGGTTTACTTCAACGCCACCAGCGGCGTACGCAAGGCCGTGGTCTACAACCCCGGCACAACCACGGTCACCGTCTCGCTCTATAAAAATGGCGCGACCGTGCAGACCGTTTCCGTCCCGGCGAATTCCTCGACCACCTTCGTCGTGGGCTCCGTCGCTCCGCCATCAATCACCAGCGCGTTGACCAAGTCGGGTATCGTCGGCACGGCGCTCACCTACAACATCACCGCCACGAACAGCCCCACGAGCTACAACGCGACGCCGCTGCCTCCGGGCCTGGTGGTCAATACCACCACCGGCGCGATCACCGGCACGCCGACGGCATCGGGCACGACCAACACGACCATCAGCGCGACCAACGCGGGTGGCACCGGCTCGGCCACGCTTGTCTTCACGATCAGCGCGGCCGGAGGGGACACCAATATCGCGCAGGGAGTGGCCGCTGTGACAGCGAGTTCCTTCCAGGTCGGTAACGAAATTGCCAAGGGCAACGATGGCGTCACTACCAGCCGCTGGGCTGCTGCGGACGGCACCTTCCCGCAATGGTGGCAGGTGGATTTCGGATCGAACAAGGTGCTCTCGAGGGCCGACATTGCCTGGTATTCGAGCGCAACCCGCTCCTCGAAATACAAGATCGAGACCGCGACCAACGCCGCCGGCCCATGGACGCTCTCGGTGGATAAAACCACGAACACCACGGTGGGTGACTCATCGGATTCCTTCACCGCCACAGCGCGCTACGTGAAGATCACGATCGTCGGCACCAGCGCGGGATTCGCCTCCGCCTACGAGTTCAAGATCTTCGGCCACTAGGCTGAAGTGAGGAATGCACGGCCGCCTGTCGTTGGATTCAACGGTAGGCGGTCGTTTCCTTTCCCAGCGCTTGTTCTGAACTTTCACCGGGCGTTCAAAAGAACATCGAACGCCTCAACGCCGCTGGATGGCCTTCGATGTTGGGCGTTCCCCATAAACCCGCACTTTCCCTCTTCCGCGAGGATCCCTTGCAGTTGAAAGTGCAGGACAGCCTCTAGGAAAGAGCCTGCGCCGCCTCCGCTTTCTGCGGGCGTGAGGAGCGATAGCGCTGAATTGCAGCGCCCGTGAATGCGAGTTCGATCGCTATGAATGCAATCGCATATTGGATGCCGCCCGCTCCGAATCCGTAGCTGTGCATGCCCTTGCCGAGCACGAAGTTCACGCCATACCACGCCATGAGGATGGCCTGGAATCCAAGCACGGCGCCGATCGCAAGACCGAAGCCGCCCCATGCGCCGGCGATGCGACCGTGAAGGATGAAAAGATAAACGAGCAGCGCGGTGAGCGCCCACGTTTCCTTGGGATCGAAGTCCCAAAAACGTCCCCATGAATAATTCGCCCACACGGCGCCGAGGATGGTGCCGGTGGCGAGCAGCAGCACGCCGACCTGCAGCGCGCGGTAGATGTAATTGTAGATGGCCTGCGGCGGTTTGCGGCCAAGCAGGATCATGCCGAGCGGAATGTGGGCGACGCCGAGCGCGAGCAGGAACGCTGCGTAGCTGAGCGTGATGATGAGCACGTGCGTCGAGAGCCAGAAGTTGCTTTGCAGGATCGGCTGCAGCGGCTCGATGGAATGATTGAGCGCAAGCGGCTGCGTGTCGGCGAGCACGAGCGGAAGGACCACCGCGAACGACGCGCCGAGCAGAAAATATCGCCCCCGGTAAATCGCCTCGAAGATGAGCGCGAAGAGCATTGCGCCGAATGAAACCCAGATGATGGATTCATACATGTTCGACACGGGAGGCCGCCCGGCGACGAGGACGCGCGTCACGAAGCCGGAGATCTGGAGAAGCAGCCCCGCACCCGCAAAAATCCAGCCGATCACGTAACCCGTGTGCCGTCCGTAAACCGATGTCACCGCGAGCGTGATGCCCGCCATGAGATAAAGAATCCACGCCCACATGAACGGGTGGAGCTTCTGGTAGGTGACCTCGAGATTGAGCTTCTTGATGGATGGCTGGAATTGCGGGGAATGGGCGGCGAGCTTTGTGCGGAGCGTGTCCGCAGCCTTTGCAAATGCCACATCGTCGCCGGTGATGTAGGCGCCGCGCAGGTTGGCGAGCGCGGGGTCGTCGTCGAGCAAAGGGAACCACTGCGCGGTTGCGCTGGCGGGATTCGCCGCAACCCGGAATGGCGCGCCGCTGCGCAGCGACTCGAAGTTCGAGACGCGCTCGGCGACCTTCGAGACCTCCGCGTTCATGCCGGAGAGCTTGCCGTCCTTCGCGCTGTTGCGCGCCGCTTCCGCCTTTTGCAAAAGCGCGATGAATTTGGAATTGGCGGCGAGTTCGTCGCGGGAAAACCATTTTCGTTGCGGGTCGAATCCGACGGCTTCCTTGAGCGGCCGGTTGGAGATGAGCAGGATCGGCTGCGCGCCCCATTTCTCGGGCGTGAGCCACAAGCCGGTGATGATTTGCTCCGCGGACTGCGAATGTCCGTCGAGTGTGAGCGACGTTCTGCCGCTGAGCGAAAGCAGGCTTTCCTCCGCGAAGACGAGATAGGGTTTTTTGCGCCCGCCATCCTGCACGGGCATGGTTTCGATCGGCTTGAAATCAAGCGCGAGGGCGGGCAGGGCCAGCACAAGCTGCAGTGCGAGCGCGGGGAGGAGGCGGCTCATGTTCTTTTGGGGCGGAGGTAGAACATGATGAAGATCCCGATGATAATCGCAAGCGATCCCGTCCATTTAAACAGCCACCCAGGGTCGTAGAGGACCTGCAACGTCGTCTGGTTCAGGTCCTCGGGGACCCACGAGGCCTGCGAGAATTTGTAATTCAGGCCGGTCGTGACGGAAAACGCCGTGCCCGGCCAGCTCGCGGGGTGGTTCATTTGCGCGACGCCCTCCTTCGTCGTGCCGGTTTTCGTGTCGCGAAATTCGACGGTTGCGATGAAGTTCGCCGGCTCGTCCGAGCCCTCGACGCGCGGGACTTCGAAGTTCTTGAGCGCAATTGTGAAGGGGATCGGTCGCAGCTCGTAGCCGAAAATAATTTCGAGGAATTCGTCGCCAGCGGAAAGAACCTCCGTGTCGCCGAGTGCGAGCCAATGCGGAGTTCCGTCGCGGCCATCGGGCAGCACAAGCCGCGCGCGAAAACCGGGAGTGCCCTCCTCGCCGGCGGGGCCCGGCACGCGCTCGTTGACGATGCGCGCGGATGAAAGCGAACGCGTCACGGTGGCGGTCCAGTCCGCCCAGCCGAGCGCGAAGGATTCGCCGACCTTTGCGGTGCCGGAGGTTTTCAAGCGCCCGCCGCGGCTGATCTGGTAGGCGATGCCATCATCCGGCCTGAACGTGATCTCGAGCAGCGGCTGCGGGCGCTCGCCGGACGTGGGTGCAGGCGGTGCGGTGATGCGAACGAGCACGGCGGGATTGTTCGGCAGCATGCCCGCCGACTGCGGGCGGCCGTTCTTGATGACAAAGTCGGGCCAGTAGTCGGCGACGGAGAATGTGGCGTCGCCCAGGCGCTGCGGCTTTCCCTGGATTTCGGCGCGGGAATATTCGGCGGATTTGCCATCCGGCAATGCGACGGTCATGCGTGTGCCGTCCGGGCTCAGGCGAATCTGGATGCCCGTGCGTTTGTCGCCGTCCCCCTGGATCACAGGCGCGAGTTTTGAGAACACGACTTGCGACTCGCCGATGTCGAGGGGCTCGCGCTTTGGAAGCAGGGGCACGAAGGCGACCTTTGCGAGGCCGAAGAAGTCGCGTGTGTCGGCCTTGTCATTCGACCCGAGCACGAACGGCATCGAAAGATTCTGTCCCATCATTTTTGTCGCAAACGCGACTTCCAGACCGGGCTGGCCATTGGAATCGAAAATGAGTTTTTCCGTGCGGACGAGGTTGTTCGAAACGCCATCCATGGAGATTTTAGGGGCCGTGTCCGGCAGCGCGATCACGCAGGGGCGTTTTTCCGAAGGCCGGCTGAGTTGCGGATCGAATGGCACGAGGACTTGCCGGCCGGTCTGGGGATCGTCGACACGAAGCATGGTGCGATTGACGGTGATGCGATCGAGCGGCGGTTCCCCGCGGTGCAGTGTGACATTGCCCTCGTAGCCGAACCGGGAGCCGATCATTGCGCCGATGAGCAGCGTGATGATGCCGTAGTGCGTGATGACGAATCCAAGGTGTTTGCGTTGCCAGGGCCAGCGTGTGAGCGTGACGGCGAAGAGATTGATGCACAGGACGCCGAGCCAGACCATGAACCACGGCGCCTTGTAGATATAAGCCTGCGCGACTTTCGTATCGAACCGGCTCTCGCAGATTGTGGCCGTGGCGCATGCAATTGCGATGGTGGCGAGCAGCAGCAGTGCGATCCTCAGCGAGCCGAGCACGTGGATGATGCGCCATGTGAGTGAACGTTTTTTGCGCAACGCGATCATTTCGCCGCGCGATTTTTCGGCGGTCGTCATGCCTGTGCGATCTCCAGTTTGACGGGAATGGACACGGTATCAGGCGCGGTGAGCGGTGTGATGCGGGGTTCGCGCAGGGCACGCCAGCTCACGGTGAAGCTCGATGCGAGCATGAGCAGTGCCGCCGCGACGGGATGCAGCAGGCCGGCTGCGGCGAGTGCGATGCCGGCGAAGTTGTAGCAGGCGGCGAAGAGCAGATTCCAGCGGATGGCGCGTACCGTCGCGCGGCAGCGGGCGATGGCCCAGGGGAGTTCGCCGAGGTCGCGAATCTCGCCCATCGCGGCCTGCTGTGCGACGGCGCTGCCGCCAGCGATGCAGAGCGAAGCATGCGCCTCGGCCATTGCGGGCGCATCGTTGATGCCGTCGCCGACAAACAGCACCTTGTTTCCGAGCCCGCGCATGCGTTCGATTTTTTCGAGGGACGAAAGGCCGGTGTGCGTATTGGGAAGTCCGTGTGCATTGCCGCTGTCGCCGGTGAGCACGGCGCAGGGAATGCCGGCGGCTTCGAGCGATGCGATGACCTGCCGGGCGGAATCGCGCAGGTGCTCGCGCAGCAACACAGCGCCTGCGGGGGCGCCGTCGCGAAGAATGTGGAGCGTGTGCGACGCGGGGCCGTTGCCGCGCAGTTGGTCGGAAAAATCTCCACCGTTCGCAGGCGTGTTCCGGATTTCCAATTTCGCATCGCCGACATGCCCGGCGATGCCAGCGCCCGGCAGAAGACGCACATCCTGCGCGACGATTCCGGATGCGTGCTTCCGGAATGCCCGTGCAATCGGGTGATTGCTCGCCGCCTCGAGCGCGGCGACTTCCGCGAGCAGCGCGGCGCGATCGGCATCCGGCGCGGCGACGAAGTCCACGATGTCGAGGTGCTCCTCGCCGAGCGTTCCGGTTTTGTCGAAGACCGCGGCATCAATGCCCGCAAGTCGTTCGACGAGGTCGCTATCGCTGGTGATGACGCCGCGCCTTGCGAGACCGGCGAGCGCGGACCAGACGCCGATGGGCGTGGCGAGTCCCATCGAGCAGGGGCAGGCCACGAGGATGACGGCGAGCGCGTTGAAAAGTCCGGTCGTCCAGCCTGCACGCAGGGTCCAGAGTGCGAAGGTGATTCCGGCGATTGCGAATACCGCCGGCAGAAACCACGCAACGAGGCGGTCGGCTTCGCGCTGGAGATGCGATGGACGCGATTGCGCGGCGGCGATGCGCGAGAGGATGACGTCCAATTGCCGCGAGGCGCCCGTCACGCGGATTTGCAGCGCACCGTCGAGCGTGTGAGTGCCGGCGAACACGGTGTCGCCGACGCGTCTCGAGACCGGGAACGGCTCGCCGGTGAGCGCGGATTCATTGACGAGCGCGCTGCCCCCGACGACAGCGCCATCCACGGAAATCGCCGCGGCTGCGGGAACGAGGACGATATCGCCCGGGCGAATTTCGCGCACGGGCACTTTGGTAATGCCGGCTGCGGAAATGCGTTCGCACATGTCGAACTCCGCGCCGAGTTTCTTCGCAGCATCGAGGGCGGCGGAGCGCCGTCGTTCGCCGAGGATGCGACCGAACGTGTAGATCGCGAGAAGGACCGCGACGACTTCGTAATAGACGTGGCCTTTTCCCGTGAACGTGGAAATGAGCGATGCTGCGAACGCGCCAAAAATTCCCGCCAGAAAAAGTTGCTCGAAGACGATGCGTCCGTGCCTTGCCGCGGAGAATGCCGCGCGCAAAAGCGGAAGGCCGACCAGCAGGAAAACGCCGGCTGCGGAGACCGCGAGGATGGCATGCAGGATGGTCCGCGAAGGCTCACCCGGCGGCGAAAGATTCACCGCAAGACCGAGGATCATGGATTGCGCGGCGACGAGGCCGGCGAAGGCGACGCGGATCCACCCGATGGTGTCTTGCGCGGAGGTTTCGACTACGCCGGTCGCCTTGCACTGGCAGCAGGACGACATCGGTCAACAGCCTATGCGGCGGACCGATCTTTGCAATCGAATGCGGTTTCTCCGGGATTCTGTATCGCGAGCAGTGCGCGCAGGAGTTCGTTTTCGCGCAGAGGCTTTTCGAGATAATCATTCATGCCGGCTTCGATGCAGGCGTTGCGGTCCTCGGCCATCACATTCGCGGTGAGGGCGACGATGTGAAGCGGGATCGGGCTGGCGAGTTTTCGCTCACTCTCCAGCCGGCGCAATTCGCGGGTGGCCTCGAGACCATCCATGTGCGGCATCTGGAGGTCCATGAACACGACATCGAACGTCTCCTCCGCGCATGCGGAAATTGCGTCGGCGGCACTGTGGACGATGCGTGTCCTGCACTCGACACGCCGCAGCATGAGGCCGGTGAGCTTGGCGTTCAGCGGATGGTCGTCCACGACGAGCGCGTGGACATCGGGGAAGCGATGTTCCTCCACGCTCTCGAAAACGACCACGTCGGGCTGCGCGAGTTTTGCGACGGGGGCGGGGATGGTGACCGTGAAAGTCGAGCCGACCTCGGGGGTGCTCTTCAAGCTCACCTCGCCGCCGAGCTGCCGGCTGATCCGGCGGGTGATGGCGAGTCCGAGGCCGCTGCCTTCGTGGCGGTGCGCGCCGTCGAGTTGATGAAACGGCTCGAAGATGCGCTGCTGCTGCTCGGGCGCGATGCCGATGCCGGTGTCGGAGACTTCGAACGTCCATTGCGCCGGCAACTCCGAATCCGGTGGCCGTGCGCAGGAGACGCGCAGGTGGACGCCGCCTTCGTCGGTGAATTTCACGGCGTTGCCGATGAGGTTTGTGAGAATCTGGACAAGCCGCGTGCGGTCGGTCTCGATGCCCGCGGGGACAGGTCCGTCCATTTCGAAGTTGAGGCTGATGCCCTTCGCGAGGGCGCGCGGACGAAGCGCGGTGAGCACCTCCTTGAGGCAGGGAATGAGAGCGAATGGCTGCGGCTCGATGGCGAGATGGCCCGACTCGATTTTCGAGAGGTCGAGGATGTCGTTGACGAGACTGAGCAGGCTGTCCGCGCATTGTTCGATGGCCTCGACATGCTCGCGCTGCGTGTCGAGAAGCGGCATATCCCTGAGGAGCGAGGTGAAGCCCATGATGCCGTTGATCGGCGTGCGAATGTCGTGGCTCATCATTGCGAGGAACTGGCTCTTCGCGAGGTTCGCGGCCTCGGCTTTTTTCTGCGCGACCGCGAGCTCGAGACCGGTGGATTTTTCCTTCGTGATATCAATGACGAAGCCGTGCCAGAGCGTGCCGCCATCGGCGAGGCGTTCCACCCGCGCATGGCCGTAGCGCCAGCAAACACCGGCCTTCGGGAGGACCACGCGGTATTCTTCCTTCCATGGTGTGAGGTGCATGTGCGACTCGAGGAGTGCGTCCCAGATGCGGCCGCGATCGTCGGGATGAAGCCTGTCGAGAATCTGTGAGCCGTCTTCGCGCGCGGACTCGGGATCAATCTCGTAGATCGAGCGAATGGCGTCGGTCGAGTAGGTGACGGAGCCGTGGCCGGTAGGATACTGGCGGTATTGATAAAGCATCCCGGGGACGTTTTCGGTGAGCTTGGAAAACAGCTCGATCCGGCTGGGGTTGAGCCGCGCGAGGGTGTAGTCGCGGATGCAAAATCCCATCACGATGATCGCCGTGATCGCGCAGACCGTCGCTGCGAGCAGGACATGACGGTTGATCAACAACGTGACAGCCGCGTCATTTGGAAACGCGCTGCCTTTCATGTCGTCCGCGAGAAGATGCAGGCCGACGAACCATGCCGCAAAAAGCAAGCCGCCCACGAAGGCGCCATTGCGGAGGCTGAGCAGAACTTCACGACGAGAGCGCGCGTCAAATTTCATACTCGCGGATTTCACCGTATATTTCGCAGGTAAATAGCACAGCGGATGCATGAATATCTTCCGCAAGGCCGCGGTGACAGTGGCAATTTTCCGGCTTTCGCCGGGCACGGGTCCCGCCTAGTTTCGCGCCATGCGTCGTTTGTGGATCGGTCTCGGAATCCTGTTTGTGCTGCTGGTGGCCGGGGTGGTCGGGCTGAATCTGTGGGTGCATGCCTATCTGCGCAGCGACGCATTCCGGCAGCTCATCTCCGCAAAGACGGGGGAGACTCTGCACATTGATGCGGAATACCAGCCGCTCGATTGGAGCGGGTCGTCCGTCTACTCGAGTTCGCTCAAGGGCGTGGGGGAATCGGGCGCGCCGCTTGAATCGCTCGACGCGGAGCAGGTGCGGGCGAACGTGGATTGGAAGGCGATCTTCGATGGGGTGTGGCGCGTGAGCCGCGCCGACATCGTGCGGCTCGACGTGAAAATCCGCAGCGCCACCGAGCGCGTCGCGACGGCGCAGGAACCCGGACCGACGCCCATGCCCGCGCCGCCGAAGAAGAGCTTTTTGCCGAATCGTTTTCAACTCGACATTATTTCCGTGCAGGACGCGAACCTGTCCGTGGGCAACCTCGCGCAGACCCAGCACTCCGCGTTGACGATGCGGCCCGAGGGCAACGGCTGGATCTTCGACGGCACCGGCGGCAGGTTGGAGCTCGCGAATCGGGCGCCGCTCGAGATCGGCAACTTTCGTGTGCGGCTGCAGCAGGGCGTTGTTTATCTCACCGATTCCACGCTCAGGCTCGGGGAGAGCGGCGCGATCCAGGCCACAGGCGAGGTGGGCGGCGTGGGTGCGCCATTCGACATCCGGCTCGCATGGCAGGGCGTGAGTTCCGCCGACGTGCTCGACGCCGAGTGGAAGGAGCGGTTGAGCGGTGTGATTTCCGGCGACGCGCACAGCATGGGACGCGAGAAAAAACCGCCGGTCACGCGCGGGCATTTTCAACTCACCGACGGCATGCTCAAGGGCCTGCCCGTGCAGTCGAAAATCGCAAAGTTCACGCAGACGCCGCAGTTCGAGCGGATGCCGTTGCAGACGGTGTCGGGCGACTATTCGTATGACGGCACGACACTCATCGTGACGAATTTTGTGCTGGAGTCGCAGGGGTTGCTGCGCGTCGAGGGCGACTGCACGACCGGCGCGAACGACTCGATCACGGGGACGTTCCAGGTCGGCGTCACTTCGCAATCGCTCCAGTGGCTGCCCGGCTCGCAGGAAAAGGTCTTCGTGACGTCGCGCAACGGTTACCTGTGGACCACGGTGAACGTCAGCGGCACGCTGCAAAATCCCGTGGAGGATCTTTCCGACCGGCTGGCACGGGCCATGGGCGAGCAGGTGATTGATACCGGAATGAAATTGATCGAAGACGCGCCGGAGAAGGCCACGAAGAAGGCCGGCGACACGGTGGACAAGGTGTTGGACATCCTCACGCCGCTGATTCCATGAGTCGCCACTCGATTTTTTGCGCATGAGCGAGCGGCCGGATTTCCAGCAGCTCGTGGATGCGCACTACGCCTCGCTTTATCGCTTCGCGCTGAGCCTGGCGCGGAACGAGACCGACGCGGCCGACCTCGTGCAGCAGACGTTTACCCAATGGGCGCGCAAGGGCCATCAGCTCCGCGATCCGTCGCTGGCGAAGACGTGGCTGTTCACCACGCTGCGGCGCGAATTCCTCGGCACAGTGCGAAAGGCGGACCGTTACTCCGACGAGCCACCGGGCGATGAGGATGCGAGCCTGGAGCCTGAGCAGGCGGAATCGCTCGACGCGGGCGAAGTGATGGAATGCCTGCAAAAACTTCCATTGGAATATAGGGAGCCTTTGGTCCTCTTCTATTTAAAGGACCTGTCCTACACCGAGATCGCCGGGATTCTCGAAGTGCCCATCGGCACAGTGATGTCGCGGCTCTCCCGGGGTAAGGAACGGCTGCGCAGTATGTTGAAAGATGCCTGACCCATTTGACAAAACCGACGACGTGATCGCACGCAAGCTGGCGGAAATCGCTCCGCCGGCCGACCTGCGCGCGCGCCTGCTCGCCATCGAAGAGCAATCGGAGGTGGTCGAGGCGGAGCCTGCGTATTGGTGGACGCGCGGCGTCACGGCGGTGGCTGCGACAGTCGTGGTGGGGCTTGTGATTTTGAGCCTGTGGCCGCAGTCGCAGCCGACGAGCCAGCCGATCGCCGATGCGAAATCGGACATGGCGAAGTTTTTGTCGAACGGGTTCGAACTCGCGTTGAAAACTCCAGACGTCAATCAAGTGCGCCAG
>JBOHXO010000179.1:0-10440 GCA_050737475.1 Chthoniobacterales bacterium | reverse complement strand
ACCATTGGCTCCGCCTCCTTCGCGAGAGTTTCTGTTTGCTCCTCACTTTTCGCCACGGGAAGCCGGATTCGCGGCTTTGATTCGTCCTGAGTTGCGAAGCCTTCGCTCGAGCCACCGTCGCCGCTCACCAATCCCGAAAGGAGTTCGGGCTTCCTGTTGCTGAAAATCGAGGAGAGCACCGTCAGCGCGACCGCACCGACCACGAGACACGCGGCGATGCGGCCGAGCCATTCCGTGCTCAGCCAGACGGGACGCCCGCGGCGGAAGACGCTGACCTTTGCACGCGCGGCAGGCGGATTGGCGCCGAGGGTCGCGAGAAGTTTTTGCCGGCGCTCGGGCGCGAGGCGCAGTGCGGGTTTATCGGGACGGAAAGCCGCCCCGGCGAGCTCATGCGCGGCTTCGATGCGGCGCTTGAGGATGGCGAGTTCGGGTTTTTCGACGACGAGACGTTCGAGTTCCGCAATCTCGAACGCGGACGCCTCGCCGAGCACCCACGCGGTGACGCGGGCCTCGAGCTCGGGCTCGATCCACGGGTGCAGGTTTTTGTCGTCTTCGTTCATGGTTTCACCCCCGGCTTCCATCCACCCCGGCGTGGCGCAAGGCATCGGCCAGGCCCTTGAGGAGATGGTGCAATTTGTAGCCAACGTTGCCGACACTCAGGCCGGTGCGTTTGCTGATTTCCTGATATTTCAAGTCGTCGTGATATTTGAGCTGGATGAGCGATTGGTCCTCGGGGGGCAGTTCCGCGATCAACAGCCGCACCATGCCGATGGCCTCCATGCGGCCGACCTGTTCGTCCGGCGGGCTCTCGTGGTCCGGGCTCTCGGGCTCCTCGACCATCGTCTCGCGGGAGTGATCGCGAATGTGATTCAACGCGAGATTTCGCACGCTGCGGTAAAGCCATGCGCGCGGATTTTCGATCTGATCCCAAAGTGGATGCAGCCGCACGAATGCTTCCTGCACGAGTTCCTCCGCGACCGAGCGGCGGCCGACGATTCCAATCGCGAATCCCAGCAGCCCGCTCTCCTCGTGCTCGAAACATTCCGCCAACGACGCCCGCCTCGGTGCCACCGGGAATGCAACGGCGGACGGCGCGGCCATATCGAGCCCGGGAGCGTTGGAAATGGGTTCGGTCATTGAATCCGGGAGGCGAATCTCACCTCCACCGTATCAAGACACGCAACCCGGCGCTTTATTAGCGGATTTACGCGCCCCTGCCCGACGGCAGCGGAATCAATTCGATTTCGGGACGATCCGATTTCGCCTCACCGGCCTCGTTCGATCCGGATTTCGCCCTCTCACCCAACGGCAGCGGGATCAACGCAATTTCGGGCAACTTCTCCGGCTCGGACTCAGTGTGTCCAATGAGGCTCGACTTCGCGACCTCGCGAGCGCGGTCGAGTTTTTCCACCAACGCCGCGACCTTCTCGTCCACTTCCTGAGCCGTGGCGCAGGGAGTGATGATGAGATGGGCGCCGTCCTCCTTGATCGGGCAATCGGTGACCAGAATGGACACGCGCAATTGCGTTCGATCGGGGAGAGCGATCCGTTCGGGATAAACCTCGAACTCGGGCATGGCGGGAGAATGATTCGTATTCCGCGCGGACTCAACTTTTTTACGTCCAGCCGCACCGCGGATACGCAACCGCCTCAACTCTTTTTCGTTTTCGGCAACCGTTTCCGCTTCGTCTTCGCGAAGTCGCGTAGTTGCTTCTCGCTCATGGACTCGACCATCTGCCGCGACGCGCCCTTCAGGCTGGATTTGCTCGTTTCTCCGCGCTTCGCGGCCAATGCGGCGCCGGCGGCCATCTGCTGTTTTTTGGATTTTGCGGGCATATATGCTTTTCGTGCCGCGACGCTGTTCCGGCCGTTTCGCGCTGCTCTTCGCCGTTAAAAGCAGTAGCCGCCAATCTCGATATCCCGCGCATACGATCGGGCCACGGCTTCGCGTGTCTCGTCGTCGTAGTAGTCGCGGTAGTGGCCGCGGTCGGTCGCGTTTCGATGGGGAATTTTCGCGAAGGGAATCCCGAGCATTTTCAAAATCCGCGGAAGCTCGACCGCGATGTCCTCGAGCCGGACGATCTCGCCCACCAGCCGCCGCCCTTCGGAATCGAACGCATGCCGCTCGATCAGCCGCACCGGCGCGCACGCGGCAAACTGCGCAAAACTCCCCGCGGCCGCCACCTGCTCGTGCGCCATCGTTTCGACATTTCGGCGACCATATTCGTAGGCCGAGACAATGCGGTCCCACGGATTCCGGATCATCGTGAACGAAAAGTAATCGCTCCAATTCCAGCCGCGCTCCGCAAATGTCCGCACCAGGTCCGGAGCCGTGATGTGATTGTGCAATCCGCTCGCGCGCCGCACTTCGCATGGAGTCTTCTCGGGCAGGGATTTCACCTCGCTGCAGGGCCGCAGAATCGCCTGAACCGACACGCTTCCCGTTTTCGGATTCGCCAGAAAAACAAACCGCTTCGAATGGGAAATCAACATGGGCGCATCCTTGTAAACGGTCGCGGAGGTTAACTGTCCAACATTTTGCGCAAATGGGCGGATGCACTTCGCCACGCAGCGGCTACACTGTTAATCGTCCCGCCCCTACACGGCGGGGCAACGGCCGCCCTCTGGTTTCGGCTGGCATTTTCGGTTGGCGCTTCCAAATCCGCCGCCGCCAGTGCCGCGCCGGGCCCGACGCAGCCACGGCGTGAAGAACCCCTCATGAAGAAACTGATCCTTCTGGCACTTGTGCTCGGCCTGCATTCGGTCGCCCGGGCCACCCTGCCAAATGCGTGGCACATTCCGGACAACGCGATTGTCAGCGGCAATGGCGGCACGACGCCGACGATGCGAAATCCGCGCGCGGAATTCGGCAACACGGGGACGATCCGCATTTTTTCGGGCCTGCAAAAATTCAACAATGGCTTTGGCACCGCGGACCAAAATGGCGGCACAGTTTATTACAAATCCGCCGACCAGATGGCATGGAGTTCCGCGCCGCTGAGCTTTCACGCGAACACCGGCAACGACCAGTATTGGTATGCCGACCTGTCGCTCGCGAACGTGACCGCAAACAAGGTCATCCAATATTACATCGCGCTCACCTTCAACGCCGGCCCCGCCGACAACGCCTTCATCTACGGCGGCGGCGACCAGGGCGGATCGCTTGTCACGGCAAACAACGCCACGGCCGCCGCGGCGCCCTACACGGTGCGCAACCGCCCGGCGTGGGTGTTTCATGCGAACAACCGCGTCATCAGCGGAGTCAGTGTGCAGTTCTGGTCCGAGCTCGGTTACATTTCCGATTCCAACGATTTCTCCACGCGCTGGGCGGATCACGGAGCCGTCTATTACACGACGGATGGCTCGACCCCCGCGGGCTCCCTCGGCGTCGGCACGGGAACGACCCAGGTGCTGGCCTGCTCCTACGATCACCCGGAGGAAAACAACCAGGGCGGACAAAGTGTCGCGGGCAAGCCGATGTGGTGGGTCGCCACCGCACCGACGTTGCTCCAGAACGTCCCGCTCGGCGGCACGATCAAATACAAGATCGGTTTCTGGCACTCGGCGAACAACGAGGAAAAATTCGCGGACTACCAGACATCCACGGCGAATCAGGTCTTCACGTTTACGAATGGCACGGTCGGCGATCCGGTCCTCACGGTAAACGGCGTCAATGCCAACTACACGACGACGCATTTTTTCGTGGATGAAGTCGCCGCGGATTCGAAACCGGTTTCCATCAGCTTCGCTCCCGGGCAGCCCAACATCACACAGATCGAGGTGTTCACGAATTTGAATCGTCGCGACCGCGCGCAGCTCGATGCGAATGGCGACGGCATCGAGGACGGCATCAAGCCGCCGGACGGCAACCTCGCCACGGTCGGCGACAACAATTACTTCACCGCCTACACGATGACCGACGCGGGCGGCGGCAATTACACGCTCACCCTACAGGCGCAAAAGACCGGCGCCTACCGCCTGACCGCGCGCTGGAAAGTCACCGGCGACAGCAACTGGCACTGGTATTCGGGCTCCGGTCGCCGCGATCACGCGATCGTCGTTTCGCCCGTGGACTCCCGTGACATCAGCCTCTACGAGGTGAACGTCCTCAACATCGAGTCGAACGACAACACGCCCGGCGATTCGTCGGACGACTTTTCACATCGCAGCACGTTCGAGGATCTCTACGACGCCCCCAATGCCCCGCATCAAGGCGCCGACGCCCGCTGGAATCTCGATTACCTGAAAAATCTTGGCTGCAACTGGGTGTGGTTCCAACCCGTGCACCCGATCGGCGTCGAGGGGCAGAGTTACTATCCGGGCAGCCCGTATGCGGTGAAGAATTTCTTCGAAATCAATCCGCTCATGTCAGTCGGCAACACCCGTGCGGCGGCAATGGCGGCCTTCCAGGGATTTGTGAGTGCGGCCGATATCAAGGGCGTCGGCGTGATGCTCGATGCGCCGTTCAATCACACCTCGCCCGACGCGGAGGTTTCCACGATGGGCGTGCCGCTCTTCGGCGGAACCGCCACCACGGAAATGCGAAATCAGGAAGCGCGGTTTTTCTCGCAGTCCGGAAACTATGGCGCACGCGCGACCGGCGCCGGAAACATCGCCGTCGCGCCGGACCGCGGCGACTTTGGAAAATGGGACGATGTGCGCGACGTGTTCTTCGGCAATTACTCCGCGCTGGTGAGCCTGAATCCGCAGGACAACGGAAATTTCACGAACGAAACCGACTTCTTCGATTTCAACAGCTCGAACTTCGACGCCGTCACGCGCAACGTCTGGAAATATTTCGCGGAATATCCGCTCTACTGGCTGGAAAAAACCGGCGTGCCCGCGGGATCGGACCTCCAGACGCAGACCACAAAAGGCATTGACGGCCTGCGCGCGGATTTCGGCCAGGGCCTGCCGCCTCAGCTTTGGGAATACATCATCAACAAGACGCGCACGCGGAAATGGAATTTCGTGTTCATGTCCGAGTCGCTCGACGGCGGCGCGGTGACCTACCGCTCGAACCGCCACTTCGACATCCTCAACGAAAACATCGTCTTCCCGCTGGCGAGCGCGACTTCCGCCAGCGACTACCGCAATATCTTCGAGGCGCGCCGCACCGCCTACGGCCAGAGCCTCGTCCTGCTCAACGACACCTCGCACGACGAGGAAAACTACACCGACCCCTTCCAAGCGCTCGTCCGCTATGCCGTCGTGAATACCGTGGATGGCGCACCGCTCGTTTTCCAGGGCCAGGAACTCGGGATCTCGCGCACCTTCGGCTTCCAGAGCTACGAGACGAACTTCGGCAAGCAAATCGCGCACTTCAAAAAATTCAACTCGATGATGCCGATCTGGAACGACACGAACTTCGGCAACGACCAGCTCTATCCCGTTTATTCCGGCATCGGCGAGGCCCGCCAGTTCAGCGATGCGCTGCGGAGTTCGAATCGCTGGTTCCTCGACGGCGACGGGACGAATTCCAAAATCTACGCGGTCGCCAAGTATGAGCAGGATGGCGCCTCGCCCGCCGTTTCCGACGTGGTCCTCGCTTTTGCAAACATCGATCGAGACAACGACGAGTCGGACAATTTCAAAATTCCCGCGACGCTGGAGACCAAACTCGGCATCAAGGATTCGCGATTCTACAACGTCAAAAATATCGCCGCGTATCTCGGCGCGGATGGCAATCGCCGGAGCTACTGGCTCTGGAATGGCTCCACGGGCTACACCGGCGCGCAGTTGAAAAACAACGGCGTTGCGATCTTCCTGAAAAAAGTTCCCACCACGAATGGCGCATGGGCGACCGCGCCCTACGAGGCCCAGTATCTCAAGGTCTACGACGTCACGCCGCTCCCCGCGCCTTCGTCGCCGCCCACGGTTTCGCCATATGCCCTTGATGGTTCCGCACCATTCACGTGGAACGCCGTCGTGGATCCCGAGGGCCTCACCTCGATCTATCGGGTCACCGTCACAAGGAGCGATGGCCCGGTCACCAGCTTCGAAACATCCACGACAAACTACACGGTCACCGGCATTCCTTCCGGCGCCACCGCCACCGCCACCGTCGTCACGCTCAACCCCAACAACACAACGATTGCCTCCAGCCCGACCGCCTCGAGCCCACAGACATTTTCGCTGACCTCCACCGGGGATAACGACGGAGATGGCATGAGCAACGCCGCCGAAATCACCGCCGGCACGAGCCCGCTCGATCCCACGTCGTTGTTTAAAATCACCTCGATCGCGCCGGCGCCGGGTGGAGGGATGACCATCACATGGGACGCCGTTCCCGGAAAAACATACACCGTGGAGGCGAGCACCAACCTTTCCGCCAACAATTGGACAACCCTCGCCACCGGCCTCACCACCGGCACCTACACCGATCACAATCCGGACCCCGGGAGTGAATTCTATCGGGTGAGGACCGGGCCCTGAGGCGATGCGCCCGCTGGGGTGGAATTGTCCGGCTCCGCCGGACCTGCGAAGATGAGCTTCGCTCTTGAGAGTTTTCGCGCTTCGCGCGGGGCAGTCGAACTGCGTTCGTCATCCCACCGGGAGTTTTTTGTCGCCTGCGGTGAACTGGCGGAAGGGGTGGGATTCGAACCCACGGTGAGTTTAACCCCACGCACGATTTCGAGTCGTGTGCCTTAAACCGGACTCAGCCACCCTTCCTTTTACGGGGAGCGGCATCCTACCGGCGTCGCACACGATTGCAACCGCAAACCACCCCACGGCGGCAGGCGCGGACTGGCTTCGGCGCGCGATTATGTTAACACTTGCACATGAAGATTCTTCTCGCCGCTTCGGAACTCGATCCGTTCACCGGTCCGGGGGAATTCGCGACAGCAATGTCCGCGCTCTCCGGCGAGTTGCTCGGCCGCGGCCACGAGGTGAGCGTCGTCCTGCCATGGTATCGCACGGCGCGCGAAAACGGCGCGGCGAAGGCCAGGAAAACCGGTGCCAAATTTTCCGTGCAGGTCGGCGGCGGACGCTTCCCCTGCATCGTTCGCGAAATGCGCGCGCCAAACGGCGTGCAGGTTTTCTTTATCGAGCGCGACGAATTCTTCGATCGCTCCGGCCTCTACGGCGGCGACGACGGCGATTACCAGGACAACTCCGCCCGCTTCATTTTCTTTTCGAAATGCGTCGTCGAACTCGCGCGACGCATGGACGCACCGCCCGACATCCTCCACGCGCACAACTGGCAGGCTGCGCTCGTCCCCGTCTTCGCCGCCGAGCAACGCCTGCCGCAGCGCACCGTGCTCACCGCGCACACCCTCGCCTACCAGGGAAATTTCTGGAGCTATGATTTCGGCCTCACGAATCTGCCGCCCGATTGGTTCTCACCGCGTGGGCTCGAATATTTCGGCAGCATGAACCTGCTCAAGGCCGGAATTCTTTTTGCCCACAGCGTGGTGCTGCCCGGTCCGCGCTACGTCAGCGAGGCGCAGACCCGCGCCTACGGCTGCGGACTCGATCCCGTGCTTCGTGAGCAGGCCGGCAAGCTCGAGGGCATTTCCAATGGCAGCGACGCAGCGGATTGGAATCCCGCAACGGACAAGGCTCTGCCGAAGCGTTACAAAAACGCCGGCGGCAAAAGCGCAAACCGCAAGGCGTGGCTCGATGCCGCAAGCCTCACGCCGGGCGGCATGCAATTTCTCGCCGTCACCGACGCGATGACTGGCGACGGCATGGCAACGCTGCTGCCCGCGCTGGATCGCATTCTCGAATCCAACGCGCGCATCGCCGTGCTGGGCCGCGTGGCGCCGGCAAATCTCGCCGGGATGGAATTCGCGCGCCGGCGGCACGAGGGACGCGTCGCATGGCTCCCCGACTACGACGAACCCACGCTTCGTCTCGCGCTGGCCGGTTCGGACGCGCTGCTTTGCGCGGCGCCGGTCGTTCCCGACGCGACGATTTTCCAACGCGCGCTGCGCTACGGCACGCTGCCGGTTTGCGCCGCATGCGGCGGACTGCACGCGATCGCACCGGCATTTCGCGCGGGCAATGGATTCGCGTTCCCGCTTTTCGCAGCCACGACCGACGCGCTGGTGGACGCCGTCCGCCACGCTGCAAGCCTTCAACGCGATCCCGAAACGTGGAATGCCGCCATCGAGCGCGCCATGGCCGCGGATTTTTCCTGGTCCGCCGCGGCGGCAGCCACCGAGGCGCTCTACGCATCGCTGCTCGGCCGCAGCCCACTCGCCCGCGCCGCCTGATGCTGCCGGAACTTCGGACCGAAATCCCCGGCCCGGAATCCCGGCGCCTCGCTGCGGAGCTCGACCGCTACGAATCGCGCAACGTCACGTTCCTCAGCGCGGAGTTTCCGATTTTTTGGGAGCGCGCAGAGGGCGTGAACGTCTGGGACGTGGACGGCAACCGCTTTCTCGACCTCACCTCCGCGTTCGCGGTCACCGGCCTCGGCCACAACGCACCCGCCATTATCGCGGCCATGCGCGAGCAATCGTCCCGCCTCATCCACGCCATGGGCGACGTGCATCCCACGCGCGCGAAGGCGGAATTGTGCCGCGCGCTGAGCGAAATCACGTTCGAGCGCTGGGACTGCGGCACGGGCCGCACGATCCTCACGAATTCCGGTTCCGAAGCCGTCGAAGCCGCACTCAAGACCGCGCTGCTCCGCACCGGCAAACCCGGCATCCTGAGCTTCAAGGGCGGATACCACGGCCTCGGCCATGGCGCACTGGCAACGGGCGGCATGCCATTTTTTCGCGAACCGTTCGCCGCACAGCTCGCGGGCTTCGGCGTGCAACTTCCCTACCCCGCAACCGCGGCGGAAGTCACCGCAGTGCTGCGCGAGCATGAGATCGGCGCAATTCTCGTGGAGCCCGTCCAGGGCCGGGGCGGCGAAGTTGTCCCGCCTCCCGACTTCCTTCCGATGCTCCGCGAAATCTGCGACGCGCATGGCGCACTGCTGATCCTCGATGAAATCTACACCGGCTTCCATCGCACGGGCCGCCTCTTCGCATGCGAGCACTCAGGCGTCGTGCCGGATTTGATCTGCCTCGGCAAAGCGCTCACCTCCGGCTTTCCACTTTCCGCGTGCGTGGGCCGCAGCGAAATCATGGACGCGTGGCCGTCAAGCGCCGGCGAAGCGCTCCACACGAGCACCTTTCTCGGAAATCCCGTCGGCTGCGCGATGGCGCTCGCAGCGATCCGCGAACATCTCAATCCAGCGACCGCGACGATGGTGCAGGAAGCCTCCGCGACTCTCGACGCGGCGCTCGCCATGCTGCACAGCCCGCGCATTCGCGAAATTCGCGGAATGGGGTTGATGCGCGGCATCGAGTTGATCCGCGATGACGGCACGCCCGACGCGACATTGGCCGGAAAAATCGTCACCGGCTCGCTCAAGGACGGCCTGCTCATTCTTGCCGGTTCGCCGGACGGCAACGTGCTCTCGCTCACACCGCCCTTCGCAATCACGCGCGGGGAAGTCGCCTTCGCACTCGGACGGATTCAGGAATATCTCACGTCCCTGCCCGGATCCATTTCGTAGTCAATGGCCAGCCGGTCGGTGACGTTCGGGCGAATCACTTCCTCGAGAAATTTTACGTGGTTCGGATCGCTGCGATAGATCTCCAGCTTTTCCAGGCTCTCGACATCCACCGAAAGAAAAAAGCGCCACTGCGCATCCGGCGTGACCGGCTTGCCGCACTTGATGTTGAGCACCTCAGGAATCTTGAGGAGCTGAATGCGCGTCTGGCGCATCATCCATTCGACCTTCTCGTCGTCCACCCCGGGCTGGAGCTTGAACAGGACGAGGTGATGAATCATCGAAATTGCGGCCCGGTCGGCTTAACGCGACCAGTCGAGCGCGCCTTTCTTGATGGCGTAAATGTAGCCGATGAGCAGCACCGTGACGAAAAGCGCCATGCTGCCGAGAATGAGTTCGCCGTTCGCCTTGATCGTTTCCGCGAACGCAACCGCCCACGGATACATGAAGACGATCTCGATATCGAAAAGGATGAAGAGCATCGCCACGAGATAGAACTTCACGCTGAAGCGCGGCTGGTGCTTGTCCACCTCGGGGATGACGCCGCACTCGTAGGACGTCTCCTTCGTCGCGTTGCGGCGGCCGCGGCGGCCGAGCAGGAGATTGAGCGCGAGCGTGACCGTGGCGAAGCCGATGGCAACCAGCACGTGCAGCAAGACGGGCGCGTAGTCCTTTAACATGGATTGGGCGTATAACGAATCGCGCGCGATGGCGCAATCGCGGAGCGCGAATTACTTGGCCGCAACGATCGCGATCGGCGCCGGAGGCGTCAATGCCTTCGAGAGCGAAGCGAGACCCTTGTATTTCTTGCCGGACTTTTTGACCATCCCGCGGGATACAAGATTCTGCAGCTTTTCGTAGGCGCGCAGCCGGAGCATTTCTTCGCCCCCGCTGGCGGCATTGCGCGCACGGAGGCGCTCATGCAC
>JBOHXO010000178.1:0-2072 GCA_050737475.1 Chthoniobacterales bacterium | reverse complement strand
GCCACCGGCGATGAGAACGATCGGACGGTCCTGCGAGAGGATCGCCTTTTCCATTGCGTCGAGGTTCGTGGCCTTGGAGTCGTTGATCCAGCGGACGCCATCGAGATCGCGGACAAATTCGCAACGGTGCGCGGGCGCGGAGTAATCGAGCACGGCGGCGGCCATGCGATCGAACTCGACGTTGAGCGCGTGGCCGATGGCGAGCGCGGCCATGAGATTTTCGGCGTTGTGGATGCCGTGGAGTTTTGTCTGTGACTGGTCGAGGACGGGCGCGCCGCGGAAGTGGATGACGTCGCCGTCGAGCGTGAAGTCGGCGTCCTGCGTGTAGGCGCTGAAGGTGATTTTTTTCGCGGCGAGCGGCGGCAGAGTTTCACGCGCGTTCACGACGGCGAAGTCCTCCGCGGTCTGCTCCTCGAAGATGCGGAGCTTCGCGGTGCGGTATTCGTCCATGTCGCGATAGCGGTCGAGGTGGTTCGGGCTGAGGTTCAGCCACACGGCGACGGTCGGGCGGAAATGTTTGATCGTCTCGAGCTGGAAGGAACTCGTCTCGAGAATCATCACATCGAGCTCGTGGCTCTGGCACACGGCTGTCGCGAAGGGCAGGCCGATGTTGCCGCTGGACATCGTGCGCACGCCGCAGCCTTGCAGCATCGCGGTCGTGAGTTCGGTCGTCGTGGTTTTTCCATTCGTGCCGGTGATGGCGACGCACGGGCAGGAGCATTCCTGAAATGCCAGTTCCAACTCGCCGATGATCGGGATTTTTTTGGCGACGACGTTTTGGACAAGCGGGACGATGGGATCAATGCCCGGGCTGAGCACGCACACGTCGTAGTCCGTGGGATCGGTGTCCGCGGCGGCGCCCAGCAACACGCGGATGCCCGCGGATTCGAGCTTTGCGGCTTTTTCGTGGAGGCCGGCATTGTCGGAACTGTCGGCGATGGTGACGGTCGCACCTTCCTCCTTGAGCAGGATGGCAGCTGCCTCGCCGCTGTGGCCGAGACCGAGCACGATGGCTGTTTTTCCGCTGTAGATCATGAAGGCAGTGACGAGTGACGGGTGATGAGTGACGGGATCATCGGAGTTTCAAAGTGGCGAGGCCAAGCAGGGCGAAGAGCAGGGACAAAATCCAGAATCGGACGATGACGGTGCTTTCCTTCCAGCCGCTGAGCTCGAAGTGATGATGGATCGGCGACATTCTGAAGATGCGCCTGCCGGTGAGTTTGAAGCTGGCGACCTGGAGGATGACGGACATTGCCTCCATCACGAACACGCCGCCGACGATGATGAGGAGCAGCTCCTGCTTGGTGCAAATGGCGACGGCGCCGAGCATGCCGCCGATGGCGAGCGAGCCGGTGTCACCCATGAACACGCGCGCAGGGTAGCAATTCCACCACAGGAAGCCGAGACACGCGCCGGCGAGCGCCATGCAGAGCACGGTCAATTCGCCTGCGGCGGGAACGTTGGGGATCTGGAGATAGTTGGCGGCTGGCAGGGTGGCGGCGACGTAGGCGAGTGCGCCGTAGGTCGCTGCGACGGTGATGCTGCAGCCCGACGCGAGGCCGTCGAGACCGTCGGTGAGATTGACTGCGTTCGAGGTGCCGACGATGACGACAAGGTAGAGGAAGAAAACACCCCAATGAAGATTGAGGGGATCCTTGAAGAACGGGACGTAGAGCTCCTGCGCCTGATTCCAGAGCGCGTCATTTTGAGTGAAGAACCATGTGAATCCCGCGGCAAGGATGCACTGCAGCACGAACTTGAGACGGCTGCTTATGCCGTCGGAACTTTTCCTGGTGACCTTGAGATAGTCGTCGTAGAAGCCGATGCCGCCGAGGAAGACGGTGGCGCCGAGCACGAGCCACACGAAGCCATTCGTGGGCCTGGCCCAGAGCAACGAAGAGATAATGACGGAGCCGAGAATGAGCACGCCGCCCATCGTCGGTGTGCCTTTCTTTGCGCCGTGGAGTTCGAAAAGTTTGTGAACCTCCTCCTTCGAGCGAATGGGTTGGCCGAACTTGAGTGAGATCAGCTTTCGGATCACCCGGTTGCCGAACATGAGGCAGAGCAGGAAC
>JBOHXO010000177.1:0-1838 GCA_050737475.1 Chthoniobacterales bacterium | reverse complement strand
GAGTTGGTGGGCGGCGTATTTGTCGAGCATCCTGCCGCGTCCACCACAAACGGCTCGGTGGAGTATGTATTTCCGTTCAGCGTGCTCCGGACGCAGAGCCGCCATCCGAGCACCGAGGGAGTCGAGCCCTTCGGCGTGCACGACGAATTCTACATCGAGCGCCACAGCTCCGGCATCGACGTCCACATGGTCGCGATCGACCGCGGTGTGGCCCATCCCGTTGTGTGGACGCGGGAGCATGGAAATGGCCGCGTCGCGCGGATCACGCTCGGCCACGACACACGCACATGGAATCTGCCGGCCTACCGCCGTCTCGTCACGCAAGCCGTCGGGTGGCTCGTCACTTCTTCGCGGCCTTCTTGAGATAATCGAGCCACGCGTCCTTCGACTTGATCTCGCCGTCGCCGGTCCACGCGGAACCGATTCGGTATTTCACTTCGCCGTTGGCGTCAGTGTGCAAAATGGCGAAGGCAGTGTCGGCCTTGGGATCGGTGGACGTGTGAGGCTGCGTGAGCATTTTCGCGCCGGGCGCAACAAGGGCGCCGATTCCAAACGGCGAATCGCCCGGCTCGAGCACATCCCAAATGGCGACAATACCGGCGTCGGGGCTCAATTCGATTTCGCGCTTCGCCGTCTGCGCGACGAGCCCGATTGCCACTTCGAGATTTGCGGCGGGTTTTTTGCCCTCGGCGTCGAGCGTGAAGCGCGCGGTGATTTCGTTCAGACGTTCGCCCATCCGCAGCATGACCGTGCGCGTCTCGTAGTAGGTCTTCCCGTCGATCGGCGGATACGTATACGACGCCTCGAATTCCGCGACGTCCGGCTTCGTGAAGAAAATCTTCGCTTTGTCGTAAACGTCGGCGTGCACGAACCGCCCATCGTGCCAGATGCCGGTGCCGCCCACGCCTGTCGAATCGCCCACCTTGTAGCCGTCGTAGCCCTCGCCGTGGTTCTCGTGGTAGCTCTGCCGCCCCGCGATGTCGTCGGCATACCATTGGCTGAGGATGGGCCGCGCCACGTTCTTCACCCACACATCGATGCCACTGGCCTCGTCGCCCTCACGTAACGCCGGGCCATAGATCCGATGGATGACCTTGTCGTTTTCCCACGCAAGGTCGTCCGACCGTTCCGGCACGAGCCTCGCGTAGGCTCGCGGCGTCTTGTCAGCGGCAACCAGCTTCTCCGCTTCCGCCAGCAAATCCACCGGCTTTGGCATTGCCGAACGAAACGAGCGCAGGATCTCCGAGCCGGCCATGAGCACGGCGCCGGTGCCGTAGAGCTGGGTGGATTCCGGAGTGAGGTGATCGGGCGCGTCGCCGATGCGCTGGACGAAACCGACAAGGCCGTCCGGCTGAATGCGCGTGAGGATCGCATTCCAGCCGCGCTCGACGGCGGGCCAGTATTTGTCGCGATCGAGCAGGCCGTGATTCACGCCCCACGCCAGCCCGTAAATGTAAAATGCGCTGCCGCTCGTCTCGCCGATCGCGATCTGCTCCGGATCCTGCAGGCTCGGGCGCCAGAGCCCGTCGGGCTGTTGCGCGGCGAGCACGGCGGGCGCCATTTTTTGAAACAACTCGACGTAGAATTTTCGTCTCTCGCGGTCCTCGGGATAAGCCTGCAGCAGCATCGGCAGGCCGGCGAATACCCAGCCGTTGCCGCGGCTCCAGAAGACCTTTTTGCCATTCGGCGTTTTCTGCCCGATGAAGCGCGCGTCGCGATAAAAAAGATTTTCCTTCGGATCGAAAAGATCGTCGTAGGTGACCTTGTATTCCGCGTCGAGGAAGTCGAGGTAGCGCGCGTCGCCGGTCGCCTTTGCGAGCCGCGCCCATGTGGGAGGG
>JBOHXO010000176.1:0-2584 GCA_050737475.1 Chthoniobacterales bacterium | reverse complement strand
CTGTCGTGGTCGGTGAGGTCGGGCAGGGCGCGGCCGCGCTTCACGATGAGCATCGGGCCGTAGCCGTCGCCCATGCTCGCGCCGCTCGGCAGCAGCGCATATTTATCGAGCACGTAGGCCAGTGCGTGGATCGAGACAGCCGTGATGTGCAACTCGCCGCGCGTCGCGCGTTCGTTGAGCGTCTGGATGTCCTGCAGGATGTGCTGGAAACGATAGCCGCGGAGATCAATTTTTTCCTCGGCCATCGCGTAAAACATGAACGCGTCGTCCGGGTCGGGGGAATGGCCAAGGGTGAGGGTGGTGGATTTCCAGTCGGTCATAAATATTTGGACAGAATTAACAGAATTTTGGGAATTAAGTGCGGATGTTCTGTCGGAACCATTCTGTAAATTCCGTCAATTCTGTCTAACTCCGAACATCGTTGACAATTTCGCGGATGAGCGCCGGGCCGCGATAGACGAATCCGGTGTAGATCTGCACGAGCGCCGCGCCCGCTGAAATCCGGCTTTGCGCGTCGTCGGAGTTCATGATTCCGCCCGAAGCGATCACCGGGCGCTGCGTGCCCGCGCATAAAACGCGCAGCACTTCCCCGGCGCGATTCCTCAGCGGCGCGCCGCTCAGGCCGCCCGTTTCATCGCGATCCTGCGGAATCGCAGCGTGGTCGAGTGTCGTGTTCGTCGCGATGAGGCCGGAAATATTTTCCGCGGCGACAAGTTCGAGGATCGCATCGAGTTGCGGGGAATTCAGGTCGGGGGCGATTTTTACGAAAAGGGGTTTCGATGCGTTGTGGTCGCGCAGTGCTCGCACGATGCCGGCCAGCGCGTCCTTGTCCTGTAACTCGCGCAGGCCGGGAGTATTTGGCGAGCTGACATTGACCACAAAATAATCGCCATACGGGAGCAGCGCGCGATAGCTGTGCAGGTAGTCGCCTGCGGCATCCGCGAGTTCAGTGACCTTCGATTTTCCAAGGTTAATTCCGACCGGAACACCCGGCCAGCGGCCCGACGATTTCAATTTATCGAGCCGCGCGGCGACAACATCAACGCCGTCATTATTGAAGCCCATCCGGTTGATGAGCGCCTGCAACTCCGGATAGCGAAACAGCCGCGGCTGCGGATTCCCCGGCTGGGCTTTCGCGGTGATCGTGCCGACTTCGATGAAGCCGAATCCAAGCGCCTCCCACGCCGGCAGGGCCACGGCATTTTTATCCATGCCGGCGGCGAGCCCGACCGAATTGCGGAATTTAATGCCGCAGACGACACGCTCAGCGACCGGCGGTGCTCCAAAAGTTGCGCGCAGCAAAAATTTCGGCGCGGTCTCGAGTGCGCCGATCGCGAAGTGGTGCGCGGATTCCGCGTCCATGCGGAAGAGCAGGGGCTTTAGAATTTCATAGAGACTCATTTGCTCCGCGTCTCCGCGCCTCTGCGGTTCAATTTCATTTTCCGATGCAAAACGTCCCGAAGATTCGCCCGAGAATGTCTTCCGTGTCCACCACGCCGACGACCTCTCCCGCGGCATCCAGTGCGATGCGCAAATCCAGCGCGACGAATTCAGGCGCCTCTTTTGCGTCGAATCGCGCCATCGCAGCCTCCAGCGCGGCCTTCGCCCTTTGCAGGCAGGTCTGATGGCGCGCGTTGATCGCAGCCAGCGAATCCTGCGGCGGAAGGGAGCCCGAACGCACGCGTCCAACGATGACCTCGACCAGCGCGGAAATTCCCTCGCCGCTCAGGCAGGAAATCGCGACGGCATTTTGGATTTTGGATTTTGGATTTTGGATTGGAGCGAGGTCGCACTTGTTTGCGACGACGATTTCGTCAGGCGCCGCCGACGGATCGTCGAAGGATTCCGAATCCGTGGCGTCCACCACGCGCAGAACGACGTTCGCATTCTCGACGGTTTCCCTCGCCCGGCGCACACCTTCGCGTTCCACGGCGTCCGGTGTTTCGCGCAGGCCGGCGGTATCCGTCACGCGGAACGGAATGCCGCGCAGATTCAATGTCTCCTCGATGGTATCGCGGGTCGTGCCGGGCGTGGGACTTACGATGGCGCGTTCGTAGCCGAGCAGGCGGTTGAGCAGGCTCGATTTTCCGGCATTCGGCCGACCGCAGATCGCGAGCCGCACGCCTTCGCGAAGGATGCGGCCTTCATCCGCGGTCGCGAGAAGGGCATTGATTTTTGCGAGCGCGGTAGCCATGCGATTGCGCATCTCCGCGCCGGTGTCGGGGGCGATGTCCTCGTCCGGAAAATCAATGTAAGCCTCGACGTGCGCGACGATGTCGAGAAGCGCCTCGCGAATTTCCACGATGCGCGCGCCAATTCCCCCGCGAAGCTGCTCCGCAGCGGAGCGCGCGGCCAGCGGTGTCTGCGCGCGGATGAGATCCATCACAGCCTCGGCCTGCGTGAGGTCCATTTTTCCGTTGAGAAATGCGCGCTGCGTGAATTCGCCCGGCCCCGCCGCCCTTGCGCCGGCGGCAAGCACGGCCTGCAGCACGCGCGCCGAAACGAGCACGCCGCCATGACAGCCGATCTCGATCACATGTTCGCCGGTGTAGCTCGCGGGTGCGTGAAAGGCGGTGAGCACGAC
>JBOHXO010000175.1:0-3375 GCA_050737475.1 Chthoniobacterales bacterium | reverse complement strand
GGATGGCTCTCCAGCCATGCGCGACAGTTTACGAGCGCGCGTGAGCGGTGGCTGATGCTGGTTTTCCCGTCCGCGGGCAGTTCGCCGAAGGTCTGTTCGAAGCCATCGGGAATGAACAACGGGTCGTAGCCGAATCCGCCGGGGCCGCGCAGGGTTTCGATTACGCGGCCCTCGACCGCGCCGTCGAAGGTTTCGAGAAGGGCACCATTTTGGGCGAGCGCGAGCACGCAGCGGAAACGGGCTGTGCGCGGTGCGTGGGGCAGCTCCGCAAGCCGTGCGAACAATAGATTGTTATTGTCGGCATCGGTGGCGGTCTCGCCGGCAAATCTCGCGGAGTAAACGCCGGGAGCGCCGCCGAGCGCGTCCACTTCGAGACCGGAATCGTCGGCCAGCGCCCAGCCGCTATTGAAGCGTGAGATTGCGGTTGCCTTGAGCGCGGCGTTTTCCGCGAATGTCGTGCCGGTTTCCTCAACCTCGGGAGCGCCCGGCAGGCTACGCAGGTCGGACACCTCGAAAAATCCCGCGAGCATTGCGGCGATTTCGGCTGTTTTGTGCGTGTTGCGTGTGGCGACGAGCAGAGGGGTCATGCGCTCTTCCTTAACACAACGCAAAATGGGGGAGAACCCCGAGTATTCGCAGCTTGCGCGTTTCGCGGCATGTGAGGAGCGTGGGAAAATGAAAAAGCGCAAACTCGGCGGCAGCAACGTGGAAATCACGCCAGTCGTCTTCGGCGCCTGGGCTGCAGGCGGATGGATGTGGGGTGGAAACGAGCGGTCGGATTCGGTGGCGGCGATTCGCGCATCCATCGAGGCGGGCGTAACGTCCATAGACACCGCGCCGATCTACGGGCAGGGGCTCAGCGAGGAAATCGTGGGCGAGGCGATTCGCGATTTTCCACGCGCGGAATTGCAGATCCTCACGAAGTGCGGCCTGCGTTGGGACATCGAGGCGGGAGAATATTTTTTCGAGAGCGAGGGCAATGACGGCCGGCCGGTGCATACATATCGCTATGCTGCGCGCGACAGCGTGATCGCCGAATGCGAGGCGAGTTTGCAGCGGCTCGGCACCGATTATCTCGACCTGCTGCAGCTTCACTGGCCGGATCCGACGACGCCGATCGCTGAGACGATGGAGGCGCTTGCGACACTCGTGAACCAGGGCAAGGTGCGTGCCGTCGGCGTGTCGAACTACTCGCTCGCGCAGATGAAGGAGGCCGAGCAAACAATCTCGCTGTCCTCGAACCAGATGCCCTACAGCATGGTGCTGCGGGAGATTGAAAGCGACCTCGTGCCTTATTGCATCGAGCACGGGAAGGGGATCCTCGCCTACAGTCCGCTGCAGCGCGGCGTGCTCACCGGCAAATACAAGCCCGGGCATCGCTTCAATCGCGGCGACCACCGCGTCGAGCACGTTTTTTTCAAGGACGCGAACATCGAGCGCATCAATGCGTTCCTCGACTCGATCCGTCCGATCGCCGACGCGCACGGAGCAACTTTGACCCAATTTGTGATCGCATGGACCATCGCGCAGCCGGGCATCACCGCCGCGCTCGTCGGTGCGCGCGATGCGGAGCAGGCGATGGCCAATGCGAAGGGAGGAGACATCGAACTCTCCAGCGACGAAATCTCGCAAATCAACGCACGGCTGGACGCGCTGAGTCTGGAGACGGACTAGACGAGCTGGTGCGCGACCGCTTCGCGCAGGAGGCGTTCCTGCGAATAGCGGTAGATTTCATAATCGAGCGCGTTGTCCGCGATGAATTTCTGCACGCATTCCTCGCTGAGTTCATATTCGCTGCGTGGAGAGCGATTCAAATGCGGGACTTCGAGGCGTGACTGCCCGGTCTTCGCCGCCATGAGGTCTGCAGTGAGCTGCAGCGACTCCATGGTTCCGACGAGAAAGTAGGCGTCGAGGCGCTCGCGCCAGTTGTCGCGCGTCACGCCGAGATATTTCGAAAACTGATTGCGAATCCGGCAGAGCCAGTCCTCGAATGTGCCTTCCCACTGCCGGCCTTTTTTTTGCTGGTGAAACCAGGCTGAGACGGTGCGCTCGAGCGGGTCGCGAAAAATCGTCACGACGCGGAATTTTCCGGACTCGATGTAGTCGCCGTAGCGTTCGAATGGTCGGATTCCGCGGCTTACCAGATGTCCGTGCACGAAGCAGTTTTCCGGCAGATCATCATAGTTGAAGCGGGTGCGGGCGTATTCCGCGATGCGTTCGCGATCGGGATAGCTGCCAATCATTTCGCGGCGCGGCGGGAACCATAATGCGCAGGTGCGGATGAATGAGTTGCCGCCGCATTTCGGCAGGTGGTGGTAGAGATAAATGACTTTCTCCATCGGGGCTCGAACTTCGCAAATGAAACGCGCCGCGAACGGTTGCGCGAGGGAAATCGCATTGACTGGCCGCGCGCCGGGCGGACAATGCCCCGCTCATGTCGCAGAAAAAGCCGTTTCCGTTTCCCGAGTTCGAGTCGCGCTGGCAGCAGCATTGGCTCGAGAGTGGCGCGTTTCGCGCGCCGAATCCGGGTGACGCGAATTTCGATGCCGCGAAGCCGAAGTTCTACGTGCTCGACATGTTTCCGTATCCCAGCGGCGAGGGCCTGCACGTCGGCCACGTCGAGGGCTACACGGCGACCGACATTCTCTCCCGCTACAAGCGCATGCGCGGATTCAATGTGCTGCATCCGATGGGCTGGGACGCCTTCGGCCTGCCCGCGGAGCAATTTGCGATCAAGACCGGCCGGCATCCGCGTGAAACAACGGAGCGCAACATCGCCCGCTTCCGCGCGCAGCTTCAGGGCATCGGCTTCAGTTACGATTGGTCCCGCGAAATCAGCACGACCGACCCCGGCTATTTCAAATGGACGCAGTGGATTTTCCTCAAGCTCTATGGCTCGTGGTTCAATCCCGCGACGAACAAGGCCGAGCCGATCTCGAGCTACACGGGCGACGATCCGGACAGCGTGCGGCTCGCCTACATTGCGGACCGTCCGGTGAACTGGTGCCCCGAACTGGGCACCGTGCTCGCGAACGAGGAAGTCGTGGATGGCAAGAGCGAGGTCGGCGGATTTCCCGTCGAGCGGCGTCCAATGCGCCAGTGGATGCTGCGCATCACGGATTACGCGCAGCGGCTCATTGACGAACTCGACGGCCTCGACTGGCCGGACTCCATCAAGCTGCTGCAGCGAAACTGGATCGGTCGCAGCGAAGGCGCGATGGTGAAATTCAAAACCGGAGTTGGCCCGCTGGAGGTTTTCACGACGCGACCCGACACGCTTTTTGGAGCGACCTACATGGTGCTCGCGCCGGAGCATCCGCTTGTCGAGCAACTCACGATGCCCGCGCAGGCAGCAGCCGTCGCGGACTACAGGAC
>JBOHXO010000174.1:0-2318 GCA_050737475.1 Chthoniobacterales bacterium | reverse complement strand
GCGGCCATAGACATCGCCGATCACATGCGAGGCCTCGGTCTCCGTGGCGGACTTGCGTTTTTTCACGACAATGGCCAGCGCGGCGCCGAGAGCCTGCGCGTAGGCGGAGGCCATTTTCACGCCGCCGACATCGGGAGAGACGACGACGATGTTCTCCAGTTTTTTCGACGTGAGATACTGCATGATCACCGGCAGCGCGTAGAGGTGATCCACCGGGATGTCGAAAAATCCCTGCAACTGCTGCGCGTGGAGATCCATCGTGAGCACGCGCTGCACGCCGGCGGCGACGAGCAGATTCGCGACGAGTTTTGCGGTGATGGGCACGCGCGGCTGGTCCTTGCGATCCTGGCGCGCGTAGCCGAAAAACGGGATCACCGCCGTGATGCGCGAGGCCGAGGCCCGGCGCGCCGCATCCACGAGGATGAGCAGCTCCATCAAATTCTGGTTCGTCGGCGGGCACGTCGGCTGCACGATGTAGACGTCGCGGCCGCGGATGTTCTCGTTGATTTTGACGAACGTCTCGCCGTCGGGAAACGAGCTCACGGACGCATCGCCGAGCGGCACGCCGAGATAGGCGCAGATGTTCCCGGCCAATTCGCGATGGGCCGTGCCGGTGAAAATTTTAAGTTCGGGATTTGGCATGGATCGGCGTCGTGGATGCTAGGTAGGCACTTCAAGCTGGCAATGCCAAAATCGCCGTAACGCCGCATTCATGCGGCCTCCCGCAGCAAATCGCCGAAACTACGCGGCGGAGGGATCGTCGGCTGTCATGTCGTGCGCGGCCATTTCGCGCGGCAGCAGCAACGTGAATACGATCGAAAGTGCGACCAGCGCCGCGCCGGCCCAGAGCGGCGTGCGCGCATAAATTTCCTTCCCCTTCCCCACATCCATCGAGAGCAGCAAGCCTGCCACGGCGGGGCCGACCCAGCGGGCGAGCGCGCCGGCACTTTGCATCAGGCCCAGTGCACGGCCCTGCCAGTTTTCATCCACGCTGCGCGAGGCAATACCCGAGAGCGTCGGCATGAGCAGACTGTTGCCCACGGCGACGCCCGCGCTGTAGAGCAGCAACGTCGCAAGCCCGCCCGCAAGCGGCAGCGCGAAGAGGCTGATCGCGAGAATCACCGCGCCCGCAGTGGCGAGACGCGCCTCGCCGAAGCGCTTTACGAGCCGCCCGATGAGGCCGCCCTGGATAAGCGCGCCGATGAATCCGACCATCGCGAGCATGCCGCCGGTGTGCAGCGGATCCATGTCGAAGCGATGAAAAAGGAACAGCGCGTAGATCGTCGTCATCATCGAAAAACCGGTGATGAGGCAGAAATACGTGAGCGTGACATTGCGATACACGCGGCTGTCGCTGTGCCGGATGACGTCGAAAATCGAGCCGCCTGTCTGCTTCCCGCGCCGCTCCTTCGGAAGACTCTCCGGCAAAAAAAGCAGAATCAAAATCGCGTTCACGAGCGCCATCGCCGCCGCGAGCAGGAACGGCGAGCGCACGCCGAAGAAATGGCTCATCGTGCCGCCGATCGCAGGGCCGAACATGAACCCGATGCCGAATGCCGCGCCAATGATTCCCATCGCCTTCGAGCGTTCCTCCTTCGTCGAAATATCCGCGACGTAGGCCTGCGCAGTGCCGATGTTTCCGCCTGCTGCGCCATCAATGATGCGCGCGATGAACAGCATCATCAGCGAGCCGGCGAGGCCCATCATCACAAAGCCCACGGCCGTCCCGAGGATGCTGATGAAGAGCACCGGCTTGCGGCCGACGCGATCGGACACCCTGCCCCAGAGCGGTGAGGCGAGGAATTGCGCGAACGAAAATGCAGCGACGAGCAGTCCGTTTTGCAGCGCGGTGGCGTTGAATGTTTCCGCGTAGATCGGCAGCACGGGGATCACGATGCCGAACCCGATCATATCAATCAGGATCGTCAGAAAAATAATCCCGAGTTGTGCGCCCCTGCTCGACATGACGCGACTAATGGCAGCCGCAGGAACCGTGGCCGCAGCCTTTCGCGGCGATGGGCGTGGCGACCGTGCCGCTGCCTTTCGACATGAAGCCGAGGCCGCCGGTGATGACGCGACGAATTTCCTCGCCGGTCTCGGGATGCACGCGCAGCGCGGAGTCCTTCATGCTCTGCTTGATCTCGTAACGGCGCGCGGGGCGTTTCACCGTTTCGTAAACGTAAGTCGGCATGGCATGAATGTAGGGTGCGGAGTGCCGGACCGCAAGAATGGGAACCCGCGGCGCGGATTCCCCTGCAAAATAGGCAGGGCAACTCGCGCCGCGAATTGCCGTCGCCCGCGACCACACGCTCCCAACA
>JBOHXO010000173.1:0-2049 GCA_050737475.1 Chthoniobacterales bacterium | reverse complement strand
CTGCGGCGCGACGCGATATTGCGCCATGAGTTTTTCCAGCTCGTGCAGCGGGTCCTGCTCGGCCTCGTAGGTGCGCGTTCCGGTGGGACCGGAAAACATCACCGTTTTGCCGTGCGCGGAAATCGTCCAGCGGGCTCCGGAACCAAGGAACGAATATCGCCCGACATGATCGCTGTGTTCCGCGGACTCGAGCAAAAAACTCGGCGCCTCGCCGCCCAGTTTTCGATAGGCGGCGATCGGCGTCTCCACGTCGGCGACGAGCTCGCACCACACCGCCACGACATTGTAGTCGGTGGCGAGACGCGAGAATTCGTCGAACGATGGTTGAAGCGGCGGACGCATGGGAAAACGGGAAGAAAACCAGAGCAGCCCACCGCGGCGCAAGCCGCCACTCAACTATCAACCATCAACTCTCAACTAAAAACCCGCTCAAAAACTCACCTTCGGCGCTTCCTTCTCGGCCGCATTCTCGATCACGAAAAGCTCCGCCGCCGTGAAGTTGAACATGCCGGCGATGATGTTCGTCGGGAAAACCTCGCGCTTCGTGTTGTAGGCCATCACCGAGTCGTTGTAGGCCTGCCGCGAGAACGCGACCTTGTTCTCGGTCGAGGTCAATTCCTCCTGCAGCGCCATCATGTTCTGGTTCGCCTTGAGATCGGGATACGCCTCGGCCACCACCATCAACCGCCCCAGCGCGCCCGTCAGCCCGGCCTCCGCGGAGGCGAGCGACTTCATCGCCGCGGGATCACCGGGATTGGCCGCGGCCGCCTGTCCCGCACCCTGCGCGATATTCCGCGCCTGCGTCACCGCCTCGAGCGTCCCGCTCTCGTGCTTGAGATAACCCTTCGCCGTCTCGACCAGATTCGGAATGAGGTCGTAGCGGCGCTTGAGCTGCACATCAATCTGCGCGAACGCATTCTTGAAGCGATTGCGCAGCATGACGAGCGCGTTGAACTGGCCGATCGCAAAAACACCAATCAGCGCGATGAGGACAACCAGACCGATGAGAATTCCGAACGTGAACATGCGGCAAACAGTGCGCCGCCTCACGCCAACGCGCAATGCCGAAAATCACCGCGCTTTTTCATTGGCAAAAACCTGCGCGCTCTGGTTCACAAGGCACCGATGCCCATCAAGGCCCTTCTTTTCGACCTCGACGACACCCTCATTGTGGATGAGGCCGTTTCCTCCGCCGCTCTCGACGCCACGGCGCAGCACGCCATGAAAACGCTCGGCGCGACCGTGGAGACTTTCCGCCGCGACGCCCGCGCCCATGCGAAGCGCCTCCACGCGGAAAGCCCCGTGTATCCCTACTGCCGCCGCATCGGCATCAGCGCGTTCGAATGCCTGTGGGGAAAATTTCTCGGCGACACGCCCGATCTCACCGCATTGCGCGAATGGGCGGTCAAATATCGCGTGCAGGTTTTTGACGCCACGCTGCGCAGCCAGGAACTGGACGGCGGTGACGCGGCCGGCGAACTCGCGGAAATCTTCGCCACGCAGCGTCGCCGCCTGCAGCGCCTGATGCCCGACGCGCGCGAGGTTCTCACGCGCCTCTCGAAAAAATACCGCACCGGCCTGCTCACCAACGGCGCACCCGACCTCCAGCGGGAAAAACTTCTCAACTCCGGCCTCGAGCCGCTGCTCCACGCCGTCGCCGTCTCCGGCGAGCACGACATCGGCAAGCCCGCGCCCGAAATTTTCCACCGCCTCCTCGCCGAACTCGGCGCCGCGCCGTCCGAGGCCGTGATGATCGGCAACAGCCTCGAACGCGACATCGCCGGCGCGCGCAATGCCGGCATCACCAGCGTCTGGCTCAAAGTCGCCGGCTCCGAGGAACATGCCGACGTCGAGCCGGATCACACGATCACCGCGCTCGCGCAACTTCCCGACCTCGTCGCACGGTTGGACGCCACACCAGTTGCCCTTTGACAGCCGCCACATCCGCCCGCAAGTTGCGCTCTATGATCAAACTCATCGCCTTCACACTCGCGATCGCCGCCCTTGCCGTTTCCAGTTCCTTCGCCGGTTGCTGCGACAAGGACACCG
>JBOHXO010000172.1:0-1597 GCA_050737475.1 Chthoniobacterales bacterium | reverse complement strand
CGGCCCGCTGGGCGATGACTCCGCCGCCGTGCTCGGGCCGTGGCACGCAAGGGGTGACGCAAAAGAAGCAATCAGTCTTCTCGCAGGCCTGAAACAAAAATTGCCTGGCGTGAAAATCTCCGCGGTCGCCGGCTGCACGATCAATGGCGCCGAGCCAATTGATGCCGAAAAAGTGCGCACCGCAATTTCAGGAGCCGATATGGTGATCGTCGCTGTGGGCGAAAGCGCCGACATGTCCGGCGAGGCGCACTCGCGCAGCAACATTGACTTGCCAGGCCGCCAGGCCGAACTCGTGCAACTCGTCCACGATTCCGGGAGGCCCTACATTGTCACGTTGTTCAATGGCCGCCCGCTTACTCTCGGTGCGATCGCCGAAAACAGCCCGGCAATATTGGAAACATGGCTCGCCGGTTCCGAGGCCGGCAACGCAATCGCCGACGTAATCCTCGGCGATGTGAACCCCGGCGGAAAGCTCCCCATCAGCTTCCCGCGCGTCATTGGCCAGGTGCCGATTTACTACAATTTCAAGAACACCGGGCGCCCTTCCTACCTGCGCCCGACCTATGTTTCAAAATACATGGATGTCTCGAACGACCCGCAATACCCGTTCGGATTCGGCCTCAGCTACACGACTTTCAAAACTTCGCCGCCGGAAAGCCAGGGCCTCTCCGACGACGGCAGGTTCATCATCACCACGACCGTGGAAAATACCGGCGACCGTGAAGGCGACGAAATCGTTCAACTCTACATTCACGATAAAGTTTCGAGTGTCACCCGGCCTGTGCGGGAGCTGAGAGGTTTTCAGCGCGTGTCGCTGAAGCCGGGTCAGAAACGCGAAATCAAATTTCAACTCGGCTCGAAGGAGCTTGGTTTCTATGACCGCGAAATGAAGTGGGTGGTCGAGCCCGGTGACTTCGACATCTTCGTCGGCAACTCGAGTCGCGCGGATGCAAAGACCACCATTACCGTAAAATAGCGCGACTCAAAGCAGGTTGCTTCCGCTCAACACGGCACGCAGGCGGCCGGTGCGTTCCAGCAAGTCTCGATAAATTTCCGTGGATGCTGCGACGGGAAGCGCGCGCGTGGATTCGTCGCACTTCACGAGTCGCGACGCGAGTTCATCCAGCGGGCAATTTTCGCCGCGGTTCTGCACATATTGCCACGCGGCCTGCATCGCAGCGCCAAGTCCTCCCCCCTCACCGCCGGCAAGTCCCACCACGGGCACGCCAAAAACATCCGCGCAAATCTGGCGCCACCCGGGACTGAGGCTGCCACCGCCGGTCAGGCGGATTTCCTGCGGGGCCATGCCCAGCTCGCGCAGTCGCTGCAGGCCATAACCAAGGCCAAGTGTCACGCCTTCCATTGCAGCGCGAGCGATATGCGCTTCGGTGAAATTTTTCGTCGTGATACCGTGAAACATGCCGCAGCCATTCGGCAGGTTCGGCGTGCGTTCGCCACTGAGATAGGGCAGCAGCAACAACCCATCGCTTCCGGGTCCGACGGACTGCACCGCCTCGTCGTATGCCGCATGACTCCAGTCGAAAAGATGGCGGGCAGCCTCGGTGACGAGCGTGACGTTCATGGTGCAGACGAGCGG
>JBOHXO010000171.1:0-1763 GCA_050737475.1 Chthoniobacterales bacterium | reverse complement strand
GGCCGGCATTCTACGAGGGCCTCGCGCGCGACATCACGCAAAAGCGCCGTGCGGAAGCCGCGCTGCAGCACGCAATCGAAAACGCCGAGTCGGCCAATCGCGCGAAGTCGGAATTCCTCGCGAACATGAGCCACGAAATCCGCACGCCGATGAACGCCATCCTCGGATTCTCCGAGCTGCTCAAGGGCCTCGTGCGCGAGGACCGGCAGCAAAGCTACGTGCAGGCCATCACCTCGAGCGGCCGCACATTGCTCGCGCTCATCAACGACATTCTCGACCTCTCGAAGATCGAGGCTGGCAAGCTGCAGCTCGAATACGACGCCATTGACATTCGCGTCGTGCTGAATGACGTGCGGCACATTTTTTCGCAAAAGGCCGAGCAGAAGGACCTGACACTCGCCCTCGACATCGCGCCCGACGTGCCCGCCAGCCTGCTGCTCGACGAGGTGCGGCTGCGCCAGATTTTATTCAATGTCGTGGGCAATGCGCTCAAGTTCACCGAGCGCGGACATGTCAAAATCCGCGCGTTCATCGGCACGGCGAACCTGCGGCAGGACACAGTGGAACTCATCCTCGAAGTCGAGGACAGCGGCATCGGCATCCCCGAGAACGAGCAGCAGCGCATCTTCGAGGAATTCACCCAGCAGAGCGGGCAGAACACCAAAAAATACGGCGGCACCGGACTCGGGCTCGCGATCACGAAGCGCCTTGTCGAGGTCATGCGCGGGCATATTTCCATCCGCAGCGAGATCGGCCGCGGCAGCACATTCCGATTCTCATTTCCCGAAATCAAACTCGCCTCCGCGGCCGCCGAGAACCGCCCGTCGGTCTTCGAGCAGGCTTTCGACCTCACGGATTTCGAGCCGTGCAAGGTGCTCGTTGCCGACGATATCGTGATGAATCGCGATCTCATCCGCGCATTTTTCTTCGGCACCGACCATCAACTTATCGAGGCGGAAAACGGCCGCGAGGCCATCGATCTCGCCCGGCGCGAGCGGCCCGACGTGATCCTGATGGACGTCCGCATGCCGGTGATGGACGGCGTGCAGGCCACTCGTGCGTTGAAGGCCGACGAGACGTTGAAGACCATTCCCATCATTGTCGTCACCGCCTCCGCCATGCAGAGCGAGGAAGCCGTGCTCAAGCCGATCAGCGACGGCTTTCTGCGCAAGCCCATCAGCCGCTTCGATCTCGCCGGGCAAATGCGAAATTTCTGCCGCCTCAAGCCCGGCGCCCGCAAGGCACCCGCACCCGAGCCAGCCGAGGAACAGTCGTCCTCCGAGGCCGATCACGCCGCGCGGATACCAGAGCTTTTACCCCACCTCGAGCGCTGCCACGCGACATGGGAAAAACTGCTGGATGCGCCACTCGTCAGCGAAGTCGAGCGTTTTGCCCGGCATCTCGAAACGATGGGCGATGAATACTACACACCGCCGCTGCGGGACTACGGCAAGCGCCTGGCAGCCTGCGCAGCGCGCTTTGATCTGGTGGGGATGGAAAACACTTTACAGGAGTTTGGAACGTTGTTTGCTCAACTTAAGTCCGAAGCCCCGGCAAAAACGTGACTCTCGACAGGATCATTGACACTCCCGAGTCAGACGGAAAATCCGCCCGCAGGCGGCTTGTCCTCATCGTGGACGACCTGCCGGAAAATCTCCAGGTGCTCGCCGGCCACCTCACCGAGGCCGGTCACGAGATCCTCGCCGCCAACAGCGGCCCGCGCGCCATCGCGCTCGTGCGCAACCGCAAACCCGATCTCATCC
>JBOHXO010000170.1:0-4326 GCA_050737475.1 Chthoniobacterales bacterium | reverse complement strand
CCGTGATGCCGGCCGCTCCGCAATTCTCAACGTCAGCTCGGTCGCGAGTTTTTTTCCGCTGCCTAACATGGCGGTGTATGCCGCGACGAAGGCCTACGTGACGAGTTTTACCGAGGCGTTGCGCATGGAGTTGCGCGATACGGGAGTCTCGGTGACCGCGGTTTGCCCGGGGCCGGTGAGGACGGAATTTTTCGATGTGGCGACGCGGGCCGGTGAGGAGGACCAGGCCGCGCACTATGAATCCATGCCGATCTTTCGCGTGACGCCCGCCGATGCGGTGCGTGCGGGATTGACGGCCGTGGCGCGCGATCGCGCGCGCGTGGTGCCGGGACCAATCCTCGCTGCGGCGGTCGCCGTGGCGGCGCTGGTGCCGTTTTTCATCGTGCGGCAAATCCTGCAGGCGGGCCGCTCGCGGATTTGAGAGGATCGTTGGCGGCGCATCGCACAGCGACGCGGCTACAATCCAAATATTACTGCCGCTCCACGCGCAGGCGCAGATAGCGCTGCTGGCCGTCGGCTGTGGCGTTGTCGGTGACGGTGACCTGCCGCAACGTGCCCGCGCCGGACTCCGAGACCGAGGCGCCGCTGCCGGTGAGGGCGCTGCCGGGCGTGTTCGACGCGATCGTAGTCCAGTTCGTGAGGTCGTTGCTGGCCTGCACTTGATAGACAATGTCGGTTGCGAGCGTGTCGCGCTGGAAGACGAGTTGGGAGTGATTCGACTGGATCGTGACGACGGGGAGTCCTGAGGGTGCCGACGTCAACGGCGAGTTGCCGGTGGCGTAGGCAATGAGATTCGTGGCGCCGTCGCCGTTGGGGTCGGCCTGGTCGCCGCTGATGTTCGAATCGGCGAGCTGGAGCGTGGTGAAATATTGCGTGCGCCAGTCGTCGTAGTGGGTCTGATTGGTGGCGCTCAGCACGACATCCGTAGCTGTGGCGATGGAGCCGTCATCGGCCGTGAGTCGCAGGCGGTAGGTGCCCTCAAACGAGAAGGTGACAGTCGTCGAGGCGCTGGAGGTGTTGGCAAAGGCAACCGCAGTGGGGCCGCTCACGAGCGTCCATGTGGTGGTGAGGGCGTTGGGCAGGCCATCGTCGCTGGCGGAGCCGTTGAGGTTGTAGGGCGTGCCGACCTGCGGCGTGCCGTTGGTCGAGATGCCGACCGTTGGTGGCGTGTTGCCGGGCGCGGCGCCGGCGAGCTGACCAATCTCACCCGCGCTGAGGATGCGCGTGTAGATGCGCATGTCGTCAATGCGGCCGTTGAAGGCGCGATTGCCGGCGGCGAGGTTGCCGATATAGCCAGTGCCGGCGTTGGTGTTGCCGCCGGTGGCCGTTCCGCCCGTGCCGGCGGCCGTCTGCACGCCATTGACATAATATTTTGGCTGCGCGTTGACCGTGCGATCGTAGGTGACGGCGACGTGGATCCATGTGCCGGTGCTGACTGCGCCTACGGGCGAGCGACTGTCGAGGCCACCACCTTCGGTTGCCAGACCGAGTTTGTTTGCGTCGACGAAGAACCGATAACCGGGCATGGCGACGATGCGCGGGAAGGCGCTGTTGCCTGCGTCGATTTGATAGATCCAGGCAGAAACCGTGAGCTGATTCGTATCAACGGCTGTGAAGCTGGCCTTGCCGTTGGTGCCGTTGAATGTGATGGCGTTGTTCGTGTGGCCACTGGCGGTCCAGCCGGAGCCGGTCAGCAAGGTCGCGGTGCGGTTGTTGCCGGAGGAATCGGCCGCGGTCGTGCCGCTGCCCTCGTCGAATGCCCACGCGGCCATCAAGTTGCTGGTGATGTCGCCGGTGCCGATGGTGACGGCGACGTCCTTCGTGACGGTGGCTCCTTCGCCCGAGGCGGTGAGGCGCAGCACGTAGGAACCCACGGCGGGAAATTGCGCGATGGTGTCGTCCGCGGCGGAGTCGCTGAATATGACCGTCCCGGGGCCGCTGACCTGCGTCCACGACCGCGTGACGTCGTCCGGTGCGGCAGCGTTGTCGAGCGTGACGTTGGCGTCGAGCAGGAGCGAGCCGGGGGCGGAGAGCGTGGCGACGCCGCCGGCCGGGCGGTTGATCGCGATCTCGAGATCGACGGGCACCGTGGGCGTTGTCCAGGTGACGGCGTCGTTGTAGTTGATCGAGTTTTTCGTGCCGACGGCGGTCACGGTGCTGGAGTTGCCGCCGAGCGTGACCGACCACGTAAAGATGTGGTCCACCGTGCCGGTGCTCGTGCCTTTTGACACGCCGTCCACGAAGAGTTCCACGGAGTCGCAGTTCGAGTAGACCTTGACCTTGATGGCGTTGACGGGGCGGGGATTGTAGCGCTTCGAGGTGATGAAGACGAACGGTGCGGAGGTCCAGTTGGCCTTGTAATAATAGAAGACGTCCTTCTTCGTCTGGCGGTCAATGGTGACCATGCCCTTGTCGTTGCGGCCGGCGGTGTCGCCCTCGTTGCGCGTGTCCACCGGGAAGTCGAACATGTTCCAGATCGTGGTGGACCACAGGTATGGCCGCACACGGAATTGCTGCCACGTGACTTCGTGCCAATACGTCTGATATTCCTCGGGATGCGCGCCGACGGTATTCGGCTGCGGAGCGGTGGTGTAGTCGGCGTCCGTGTGCGTGATTGCGCTGCCGCCGGCGCCGTATTCGGAAATGCCCATCGGCTTCGTCGCGACGGCATTGTTGTAGATGTTATCGAGCACGCTGCCGATTTGCGTGGCCGTGCTGTTATACCAGCCCCAATACTCGTTGAAGGAGTGGGTGTCGGCGCGCCAGTTGATGGAGTTCGTCGTATCAACGTAATTCGAGGCCTGCGTGGTGAGGCGGGTGTCGTCCTCGGCGTGGGCGAGCGTGTGAAGCGCGTCAACGCATTGATTGGCTGCAGTGCCGCCGGGGACCTCGTTTTCCAGCCCCCAGAAAAGCACCGACGGGTGGTTGTAATTCTGGCGGATCAGCTCGGTGAGCTGGTTCTGTAGATTGGTGAGGAATGCACTGCCGGTGCCGCCGCCGGCTGAGTTCACGAACGGCACTTCGCTCCACACGACCATGCCCGTTTCATCCGAGAGCTGATACATGTAGGGCGCGTATTGGTAGTGCGAATAGCGCGCAAACGTGCAGCCCATCTCGAGCATGAACGCCATGTCCTCGGCGCGGTCGGCGTCGGAGATCGCGTTTCCCTTGTTGAGGCGGAACTCGTGCATCGCGGCGCCGTGCAGGCTGTAGGGCTGGCCGTTGAGGGAAAATCCGTTGGCCTTTGAAACGCTGTAGAATCGAAATCCGAGCGGTTGCTGCACGACGTCGGCCGTCACGCCGCCGGTCTCGACCTCGACGTAGACCTTGTAGCAATACGGGTCGAGCACGCCGTTCCAGAGGTGGGGGTTCAGGACGGTCGTGTTCTGGACAATGCTCACGTCCGCGCCGGCGGCGACGCTTTGCGTGGTGGTGAACGTGCCGATGAGATTGCCCGCTGCGTCGACGAGATTGCTCCTCACCGTGGTGGATTTCGAGGTAGCGTAATCATTTCGCACCTTGGTTGTGATGCGCAGGTCCGCTGAGGCGGCGGAGACGTTCGTGGCGCGGAGGTAGACGCCGGGGCCGCCGTAGTCGAGCGGCGTGACGTGCAACGTATCGAGCACGATGAGACGCACCTTGCGATAAATGCCGCCGCACATTGTCCAATCGCCGCTGAGCGGGGCGACGGCGTTGGTGTTATTATTCACCTTCACCGCGATAACGTTATCTGCGCCGGCGGTGATGAGCGTCGAAATGTCGTAGACGAATCCCGCATGGCCGCCGATGTGCTGAGCGCCTGCGGCCGTGCCATTCACGTAGACGTCGGTCAGGAGGTTCACGCCGTCGAACTGGATGTAGACCTTCTTGCCGGCAAGATTCGCGGGTGCGGTGTAGTGCCGGCGATACCAGCCGATGCCGCGGTAGTAATTCGAGCCGCCATCCTGACCGTCGGTGGCATTCCACGTGTGCGGCAGTGTGACGTCCGTCCATGCGGAATCGTTGAAGCCGGTCTGCTGCGCGTTCGTGGCGTCCGCCTTGAGGAATTTCCACGTGGACGACGTGAGGTCCACCGTCGAGTGTCCGTTGACGGGCGGCGTGTAGGGTTGCGCCTGGACGGAGACGGTAAAAAGCGCCATGCCCGCGACGGCCAGAGCCAGGTGGGCCGCTGCGGTAACACGATGTGTGCAGGCACAGACCTTCATGCGACGCATGGAATTCCTTGTCGTTGGAGCGGAGGTTGTTGGGGGAGCAGGGGGAATGTCCAGCTATGGCCCGCAAACCGGGCGCTGTCAACTTCGTCCATTTGCCGGCAGGCAGTCGCAG
>JBOHXO010000169.1:0-1592 GCA_050737475.1 Chthoniobacterales bacterium | reverse complement strand
TCGGGAGACTTGCCCCGCAAAGACCGATTCCGAGCGGCGATCTTGCACGGTGAGACTGTGATTCGCAGCAGTCGCACGGTCATCCGGAATCTCCAAATGACGCTCGTCAGGCGACGGAGCGGCCTTTCGCCCCAAACGACTCGACAACACTGATGAATGTCTCGCGCACGATTGGCTTGGTGACATAGGCGTCCATGCCCGCGTCAATGCATGCCTGCTCGGCGTCGCCCATGGCGTTGGCGGTCTGCGCAATGATCGGGATGCGGCCGCCGCGGTGGATTTCGTCGCGACGAATTTCGCGAGTGGCGGCGTCGCCATCCATGTCGGGCATGTGCATGTCCATGAGGATGAGATCGAATTCGCCATGCCGCCAGAGCGCGACAGCCTCGGTGCCGTTTTTTGCGACGACAACGGTGTGTCCGCGGTGCTCGAGCAGACGGCGGGCAACCATGGCGCTCACGCGATTGTCCTCGGCGAGCAGGATGTGCAGGGGCTCATCGGAAAGCGAAGCCGCACGTTGACGGACCACCGGTTCGGCGCGCAGGCGGAGCGCGGAGTGGACGACGCGCAGAAGTTCGGAGCGCGTCACGGGCTTCGTGAGAAAATATTCACAGCCGAAATCGCCGGGGTCGAGATCGTTGCCGCGGAATGCGGAGGAGAGCATGAGCGTGGCCGTGCGCCCGCAAAGTTTTTCCTCACGGAAGATGCGCGCGACCTCGAAGCCATCCATGCCGGGCATGACCACGTCGAGCAGCAGCAGATCGTAGGGGCAATCCTGCACCATGGCCTCGCGAAGCCGCTCCAGGCCTGCCTCGCCGCTGGTGACGGTGAGCACGCGCATGCCCCAGCCCTCGAGTGTTTCGCGAAGGATTTCGAGATTGAGCGCGTTGTCATCAATCACGAGCGCGGAATGGCCTGCGAGTGCGGAGGGATCAATGTCGCTGTGGCGCGTGACGCTCTCGACGGCTGCGGGCAGGCGGAGATGCGCGTGAAATTCGCTGCCGCGTCCCGGGTCGCTGCGCACCCAGATTCGGCCGTTCATCTGCTCGATGAGGCGCGAGCAAATGGCGAGGCCCAGACCGGATCCGCCGTAGACGCGCGAAGTGGAATTGTCCGCCTGCCGGAACGCCTCGAAGATGACCGCGAGTTTTTCGGGCGGGATGCCGATGCCCGTGTCGCGGACCTCGAGATGGAGCAGGCACGCGCCGGCGTCGGTGGGATTCTCGAGCCCGACGCGGACGACGATCTCACCCTCCGGAGTGAACTTGATGGCATTGCCCACGAGGTTGTTCAGGACCTGCCGCAGCCTGCCGGGATCGCCGATGAGCGAGTCGGGCACGGCCGGCCGGATATCGTAAATAAGCTCGATGTGCTTTTCCGCAGCCTGCACGGCGAGCATGCGGATGGCGTCGTCGAAGGTGTCGCGCAACGAAAACGGAATCTCCTCGAGATGGAAGCGGCCGGACTCGATCTTCGAGAAGTCGAGGATGTCATTGATGATGGTGAGCAGCGAGAATGTCGAGGCCTTGATGAGGTTGATATATTCGTACTGCTGACCCGTGAGCTGGGTGTCGAGCGTGAGCTCCGCCATG
>JBOHXO010000168.1:0-2980 GCA_050737475.1 Chthoniobacterales bacterium | reverse complement strand
CAGACTCGTCGGTGGCTTGGCCTTCATGATCGTGCCAAGGTCCTTCGCCACTTCGTCGACCGTCTCCGCGCCCATGCTCATCGCCATGCGCTTCCACGAACCCATCGTGTTGATCGCAACGGGGAATGGACTTACGACACCGTTGACCGTCGGTTTTTCAAACAGCAGCGCCTTGCCGCCGCCAGGCTTTTTCATCTCGCGGTCGGCGATCTCGGTGATCTCGAGTTCCGTCGCCACAGGCTCGGAAATGCGTTTCAGCTCACCGGCCTTGTCGAGAGCGTTGACGAAATCGCGAAAGGAATCGAAGGCCATACGCCGGCGACGTTATCAAAAGCGCGCCGTCTGACAACGCGTGGAAATACCATCAATCACTGGACGGAAACGCTTCGTCGTTTCCGCGATCCAAAAATTGCGGATTCCCGCACCGCCCCAAACCACCTACGCGACCGCCGCCGCTTGCGGCTCAGCCTGTTTTTCCATTCGCGGTGCCGGCAGCGTGAGCGCATGCAGCTCCGCGCGCAGCCAGCGGAACAATCCTTTTGAAAACGAGCGCACGACGCGGACATCCGGCACAAAGCCGTCGCCGAGTTCACGCCAGCCGGAATTGCGCCGCCCGTAGCAACCGGCCTCGCGGCGTTTTCGGGCGATGTGCGCAAGGCGGCGGTTGTAGAATTTCATGAATTTTCCGGCGAGCGTGTCCACGGGGCCGTTGAACGGCAGACAATCCAGGTCGTCCTCGCGGGCGAGCGTGATCTCGCGAACCGGTCCGAGATAAAACAGCGAGACGTCCATCTGATAGGCCGCGGACATCAACTCCGCGTCGCCCATGTAGAAATATTTGTCGAGGTAGAGCGCGCGAAACCACGTGTCGTAGGACTCGCGGAATCGCCGGTTGATCTGCGCGAGGTCGCACGATTTTCCCATCGCCTCCGCCTTGATGCGACCGAGAGCAAGACGCACCGTCCACGAGCAATAATCCAGGCCCGGGCTGTAGAGCGGATCGAGAAATCCCGCCGCGTCGCCCACGATCTGCCAGCCATCGCCTGCGATTTCGGTGCTGAAATACGGCAGGTTCGAATACGCCTTCACGTCACCCTCGACCGGCATGGCATCGGCAAAAATTTCGCGGCCCACGGGATGCGTCATCAAATGCGCCTTCAACCGCGCGCCCAGCGATTCGCCTTGCGGCGGCGTGTAGAGCCGCGAATCGTAAACGATCCCCGCACTGAAATCCCCGCCCTTGAGCGGAATGATCCAGCACCACCAGCCGTAGCCCATCAGGTGGTTCGTCGCGGCCGCGCGGCTCGCGATGCAGGACTTGCCGAACATCACGTGCTTCGAGCGCAGCTCGTGGCCGTCGAAGTCCCGGGTGCCGTGAAACCGCGCCCAGATCGCATTCGTCGGATGCTCCTCGAGCGCGCGCCACATGCCGCGTTTGCGCGCCATCACCGCCGCGCGGCCCGAGGCGTCCACGATCCATCGCGCGCGCACCTCGACCGTTTCGCCGTTCCGCTGCACCGTCACGCAATGGTCGCCGACCTCCGTGACTTTCGCCGGACGCCACAACTCCGCGCCCTCGCGCTCCGCGGATTCGAGCAAATGCGAATCGAGTTTTTCGCGATCGAGCTGGAAGGCCGGCATGCGCACCTGGTAATTCGCGCCGACCTCCACGCATTCGTCGAACGGCGTGCACTCGTCGCGCGCGAACCACAGCCGCAATCCCTGCTTGGAGATCTGCTGGTTCGCGAGATAGCTCATCATGCAGAGCCGCTTGCTGAGAAATTCCCCGCTCACCTCGGTAGTCGCCTCGCCCACCTTGCGGTCGAAATGTTCGCTGCGCTCGATCACAAGCACGCGCAGGTCCGGCAACTCCCGCCGCAACAGCAGGGCCAGCGAAGCGCCGGAGAGCGCCCCGCCAAGGATGACGACGTCATATTCCCTGAGCATTGACCTGTTGATAACCGCCGCGCGCGCCCGTGGCAAATTCCCCTTTCGCCCGGTTCCGGCAAAAAAGAATTGCGCCAACGCCCGGGTGCGCCCATATTTCGCCTCCCCTTTTTAGGAGTCTTAGCTCAATTGGTCAGAGCGCCGCCCTGTCACGGCGGAGGTTGCGGGTTCGAGCCCCGTAGACTCCGGGGATTTTTTTGTGTCCCGATTTTCTCTGGCACCCGCATGAACAAAGGCCCTGTGAGCCCCTCACGCATTCCCCCATTGACCTCGAATTCCCCCCTGACCATTCTCCGCTGCGAGAGCGACACCCCCATGTCTTTCGAGTCGCTTGTCGCCGCCTCCCTTCGTCGAACCATGAAAATCCGCCGCACCTCCCATCGCCACCTCGCGTCCGCCGCGTTCGTGGCAATTCCCATTCTCTGCATGATCTCGAATCTTCACGCGGCAACCGGCTTCGAGGCGAAAATCACCGAAAACAAGCAAACGGACATCGTCCGCGACGGAATCGTGGTCGCGCGATTCATGACGGAGCACGACACGTCCACGCCGGAGCGCCAGGCGGAGACGTTCAAGCCCTATCTGCACGTCTTCGATCCGACCGGCACCGTGCGCCTGACCAAGGGCCCGGGCGGCCTGTATCCGCATCACCACGGGTTGTTCGTCGGATACAATATCATCACGGTCGGCGGGCAGACCTACGACCGCTGGCACATGATCGGCGGCGACCAGATCGCGCGCAAAGTCAGCGCGTCGGAATCCTACGGAAAATTGAATCTCATTGCGAACGTCGAATGGGAAGGAACCACCGGCTCGACGCTGCTCGACGAGGAACGCTCCATGACTTTCTTCACGCCGGCGAAGCCGTTCTATCTCGGCATTGATATCACGACCACGATCAAACCGCCGAAGGGCGAAGCGAGTCTCAACGGCGATCTCGAACACGCGGGAGTCCAGTTTCGTCCGTCGGAAAAAATCGATACCGCGAAAACGGTTTATCTTTTTCCCGGCGAAAAAGTGGACATCCACAAGG
>JBOHXO010000167.1:0-3230 GCA_050737475.1 Chthoniobacterales bacterium | reverse complement strand
GATCCTTGAGGAACTCGGCGGAGGAATCCTTCTCCGCGATGGCGCCGAGCAATTTTTTGTCCGGCACCGTGATGATGTAGCTTTTCGAGAGCGCCTCGCGCAGCGGCATGGGCACCTTGTCGGCATTCGGCACGATCTCGTCGCCTGTGAAGTCGAGCGTCTCGAGAATCTTTGCGACGAGCGCGGGTTCGTTCTCCGGAAACACGCCGAGCGAGTCACCGACCTCGTAGTCGAGCCCGGAGCCGGCGAGTGAAATTTCGAAATGGCGCGTGTCCTTTTGCGAACCCTCGAGCGTGAGCTTGCGATTGACCGTAAGCGTGGCCGGGAAAGGATTTTTGCGCGAATAGAGACCTTCTGTGGACATGATTTTCTGAAGTTAATGGCAAACCGCCCGCGCGAGGCAAGCTGACTCGCCAATTTAAGCAAGCGGTCTCGCCTATTTCTCGCCACCAAGCAGGCGCCGCACCAACTGCTCGCCGGAAAGCACACCGACGGGCTTCTGGGCGTTGTCCATCACGACGGCCAGCGGCAGGCGCGCGGCACGCAATTTGCGCAGGGTCTCGAGCGCGTGTTCATTCACCGCGACCGCGACCACGCGGCGCACGTAGGATTGCACCCGGCCAGCCCTTACGCCGTCGAGCAGCAGGTCCGTGACGCGAACGAGGCCGCCCGGGGCGCCATCCGACTCGATCACGAGAAATTGCTCGGCGTTCGCCTCGGCGGCCTCGCGCAACAGGCGTTCAATCGTCATCTCCGGCGAGGCCTGCGGAACGCTGTCCAGCGGCTCCATGAGATCGCCCGCGCGCAATGGACGGAAGTTCACGATGTGCCCCATCAACGCCCGCTCGGCAGCGCTGAACTGCCCGGAATTTCCATCCTGCGTCAACGCGCGTTGAAGATCCTCCACCGCGACAATGCGGCCGCTCACGGTCTCGCGGCTCGCCTGGAAAATCGGTCGGATGATCCCTGCGGCGAAATTCACAAGCGGCGCAAACAGCCAGTGCGCCGTAGTGAGAATGCGCGCGAAAATCACAAGCGTTCGATACGGAAAGCGACGGAAGATCGCCTTCGGCAAAAACTCGAGCCCATACGTGAAAAGCGGCAGCGCCACGGCAAGCGCCACGAACACACCGGGCGGTCCGAGCAACCGCGTGAACTCGGTGTAGAGCAGCGTGACGGCAATGATGTTCGCCCCGTTCGTGACGAGCACAACCGTGATCATCAACCGCTCGAGGCGCAGCAACATTGCGTCGAGCTTCATGGCGGCTTCCTCGCCGCGGCGCGCATGGTGGCGCAGACGCACGCGGTTCACGGACAGCACGCCGGACTCGATCCCGGAAAACAGGAACGAGATGAACACGCACGCGAGCAGGCCGACCCAGATCATTGCGCAGCCTCCTCCGCGGGTTCGATGAGCACTTCCTTCACCCGCTTGCTCGTGGCGCGGCGCACCGTGATGCGCCAGCCGTCGTGGACGAACGACTCGCCCACCTTCGGCACGCTGCCGAAATGCTCGACCACCAGGCCGCCGATGGTCTCGACATCCTTGTCCCCCGCCTCGATTCCGATTTCCTCGGCGAGATCGTCGAGCCTCGTGCCGCCCGCCGCCAGCACGCGCTCCTCGCCGATGCGTTCGATGTAAAGTTCGTTGCGCTGATCGGGGCCTTCCTCGCCGAGAAGCTGCTCCACAAGGTCGGACAACGTCACGATGCCCTCGATGCCGCCGTATTCGTCGAGCAGGATCGCGAGATGCTGGCGGTGGTGCGTGAACGAGCGGAGCAGGTCCAGCGCCTTCATTGTCTCCGGCACGAACGACGGCGGCCGCAGCCGCTCGGTATAATGGGTCGCGGTGGGATTCAGTAAAAATTCCCGCACGTCGAGCAGGCCGACAATATCGTCCGGCGTCTCGCCGCGCACCGGCACGAAGCGATGGCGTTTGCGACGCACGCGCTGGGCGGCCTCGTCGTTCGTGAGATCGTCGGGCAGCGTGAAAATATCCACGCGGGGCGTCATGCAATGGCGCGCGGATTCGTCGCGCAATTTCATCACCTCGCGCAGCAGGCGGCTCTCGGTTTCGTCGAAGGTCCCCTCCTCGCGTCCGATCTCGACGAGGGTCTCCATTTCCTCCTCGGAGAGTTGCGGACGCGGCGCCTTGCTGCGGCGGAACAGCCACCCGACGATGGGATCGCAGGCGCGCTGGAGGGCCGTTGTGATTGGCGACAGCAGCGGAACGAGACTTGTGACGAATGGCAGGCTCAGGCGCGTGGTGCGGATCGGCGCGGCGAATGCAACGAGCTTCGGCAGCAGTTCGCAAAAGACAACGATCACCACGAGTGCCATGCCGACGAGCAGCCATCCGGGCACGTCCTCCCAATAGCCGACCGACTGCCCGATCCACAGGATGAGCACCACGAGCGGCACGTTCGCGAGCGTGTTTGCGAGGAGCAGCGTGTCCGCCACTTCATCGGGCTTCGCCATGAGCACCTCGAATTTCGCGGCGCGGCGGGCGTCGCGGGCGCGCAATTTGCGGCGGCGCTCCTGGTTCATCGAAAACATCGCCGTTTCGATGGCCGAGATCGCGGCTGATGCGAAGGCAAGCACCAGGCCGAGCCCAAGCAGCGCGGACAATCCCGCACTCATGGCCGGCAAAAACGCACGCGCGGGCGCGGAAGTTGGAAACGAAATGATTTCTGCAAAGCGATGTAATTAGCACATACTGGACCGCCGCCGCATGAAAAAGTTCGACCGCATGGAGCAGTTCGTCTCGTCGCTGCACACCGGCCGTGCGGACGGGCTGCACCCGTGCTACGCAGGTTACTTCGTCTGCTTCAACCGCGGCGAATACTACGAGGCGCACGACGTGCTCGAGCACCTCTGGCTGCAATGCGAGGACGAGAGCGAACTTTTCTACAAGGGCCTCATCCAGCTCGCGGGCGGGTTCGTGCACCTTCGCAAGCAATACCTCCGCCCCGATCACCCGAAGGACGGCCGCCGCCTCGCCCCGGCTTCGCGGTTGTTCGATCTCGCTCACGCAAATCTCGCGCCCTTCGCGCCGCAGCATCTCCACCTCAACGTGAACGCCGTGCTCGCGCTCGCCGCGGAAACCGCCGGCCACCTGCGCCGCTCCGATTTTACCGTCAATCCCTGGTCGCCTGAAAATCCGCCGCAAATCGCGCCCGACACCGCGTAGAGCATTGCCATTTGCCGCGGTGCGCTCCTAATATCCGCGC
>JBOHXO010000166.1:0-13085 GCA_050737475.1 Chthoniobacterales bacterium | reverse complement strand
CCCTGCTGCAGGCCGCGGAACTGGCGGTCATAGGACTGGCCTCCGTAGATGGGGAGTTCGCGGACCCCTTTCTTGAAGAAGGCGAGTTTGGCGACTTCTTCGGCTACCTGGACGGCGAGTTCGCGGGTCGGGCAAAGAATGAGAACCTGGGGGGCACGGAGGGCGGGATCGACTTTTTCGATGGCCGGGATGGCAAAGGCGGCGGTTTTGCCCGAGCCGGTCTGCGATTGTCCGATCACGTCCGAGCCGCTGAGCAGCACGGGGATCGCTTCGGATTGAATCGGCGAAGCCTCCTCGTAGCCCATCTTCTCGACTGCCTTCAATAAGTCCGGCGAGAGGCCAAGCTCGGAGAAAGGTTTTTTGTTCATGCAGAACTTGTAACCCCGGGAACGGCGCGAAGCGACTGTCTTCCGGCGCGGAGGGCGGAAAGTCGCCCGCGAACGGGAGAAAATTTAGCTGAACAAGCTGCGTCGCGGCGGCGCTGTTGTTTTTTCGGGCAGACGCGTGAGGGCCTCGATGCTCGCGGGGTCGCGGGCATTTGCAATGGCCTCCTCCTTGCTGATCTGGCGGCCGAGGTAGAGGTCAGCGAGCGATTCATCAATCGTGTTCATGCCTTCGCGCGAACCGATTTCGATCAAGCCGACGAGCTGTTCGTAGCGCTTGTCGCGAATGCACGCGCGCACGGCGTTGTTTGCGACGAGAATTTCGCTGGCGAGCGCGCGTGTGCCGCCGGATTCGCGCGGCAGCAAGCGCTGGGAGATGATCATTTCAAGCGCGTTCGCAAGCTGCGCGACGATTTGCTGCTGCTGGTCGCCGGGGAAGGCGTCCACGATGCGGTCCACGGCCTTCGGCGCATCAATGGTGTGCAGCGTGCCGAGCACGAGGTGGCCTGTCTCAGCCGCGGTGATGGCAGCGCGGATTGTTTCAAGGTCGCGCATTTCGCCGACGAGGATGACATCGGGATCCTGCCGCAGCACGTGACGCAAGGCGTCGGAAAACGAGCGCGTGTCGTTCCCGACTTCGCGCTGCTTCACGACGCTGCGCGAATTCGCGAAAATGAATTCGATCGGGTCCTCGACGGTGATGATCATCGCCTGTCGCGTCTCGCTGATCTGCTTCACGATTGATGCGAGCGTGGTGCTTTTGCCGGAGCCGGTGATGCCGGTCACGAGCACCAGGCCGCGCTCGAGTTCGCACGCACGTTTGATCGCTGCGCGATGGCCGAGTTGCGCGAGGGTGGGGATGTCCTCGGGAATGTGGCGAAATGTGGCCTCGAGCGCGCCGCGGCTGTAGTGCGCGTTGCCGCGGAACCGGCCGAGCCCGTCCACATGCAGCGCGAAATCCAGTTCCCAATCATGCTCCAGCCGCGACCGCTGCGCCTCGGTGAGCACGTCGAGCACGATGTGGCGCACCTGCTCGGCCGGCAGCGGTTCGCCGGGCATCGCCATGATTTCACCGTTGAGCCGGATGAGCGGCGGCATGCCGGCGACCGTGTGAAGATCGGAGGCTTGCAGATTCACGGCCTCGGTGAGCAGGGAGATGAGATCGCGCATGGAAAATTATCGTCGTTGGCTCACGTTGCTGATGCCACGCAGCATGCGGGCAAGTTCGTTCGGTTTGTCCACGGTATTCATCGCGGTTGATTCGCTCACGCGGCCCTCGCGGCACAATGCGGCCACGCTGCGCAGCAGGCTGAGCGCGGTCTCCGGTGTCGAGCGTTCGATCAAGTCGCGCAGTTCGTCGGCGCGGTTGTCCTCGATGTAGCTGCGGGCGGCGCCGATATTCACGAAATATTCCACGGCCAGCGCGTAGCCACCGGAAATGGAGGGCAGGAGACGCTGGGCAAGCACGCCGAGAAGCTGCGATGCGAAGATGCGACCGAGCATGCGGCGCTCGGATTCGGGAAGCAATTGCGACATGCGCTCGAGCGCGTCGGCGGTATCCGCGCCATGGATCGTCGCGAGCACGAGATGGCCGGTTTCCGAGGCGTGAATCGCCGTCACCGCGGAGTCCGCGTCGCGAATTTCGCCGATGAACAACACGTCCGGAGCCTGCCGCAGCGCCTGTCGCAGGCCTTCGGCGAAGGTCGGCGTGTCAATGCCCACATCGCGTTGCGTGAAGATGCTGCAATTTTCGCGGAAGACGAATTCCACGGGTTCCTCGATCGTGACGATGTGGCGCGCGGTGAATTCGTTGATCTCCTCGAGACAGGACGCGAGCGTGGTGCTTTTTCCGGAGCCGGCGGGCCCGGTGACAAGGACGATTCCGCTCTGGCGTCGCAGCCAGTCCTTGAGGATCGGCGCGGGCAGGCCGAGATGCTCGAGGCTGGAAACCTCGCTGCGAATGTGGCGCAGCACCGCGCCGCGGCGGCCGAGAGTGCGAAAGAGATTCACGCGAAAGCGCTCACCGGCGGCCGAGACAAACGCGGAGTTGAAATCGCGCGCATCCGCAGGTGCAGAGCAGGCGCTCCATAACATGTTGAGCACGTCTGCGCTCACGGGCTCGCCATCCAGGCGCGCCATGCCGCCCTGCACGCGCAACGCAACCGGGTCCCCCTCGTGAAGGACAAGGTCGGACGCTCCCGCCTGCACGGTGGCTTCACAAAGTTGCTCGATATTCATGGGACGGGAATGGACACGCTAGCACGCGCCGTCGCCGCCCGTCGAGTCCGTCGCCAGTTTCCGCAGCGCGCCGAGAAAATCCGCCGGTTCGGGCGCCGCGCGGAAATCGCGTTCGAGCTGCAGCAGGCCCTGCTGGATCGCCGCGGAGGAAAGGGAAATTTCCGACGCTCCGAAAAAGCGCGCGGCTGCATTCCGGATGATGGCCGCGGGCGCGGGGCCTTTTTCACGCAGGAATGCCGGCCACGCTCCATCGTCGCGTGCGATGGCAAGCGGATGATGGATGTTGATTATGATGTCGCGGATGCGCTCCGCGCCGAGGAGCGACTGGGTTTTTGCCAGCTCGTCGCCACGCAGATTGAAGCGCATCGTCCAAAACGGATGGGCGATTGATTCCAGCGCGGCGACCAGGGCATCCCGTCGCGATTGCGTGAGGGCCTTGCGAATGGGGCTCCATCCCGCCGCGATGCGTGCGAGTGTGGCGACGCGACGGTGCGGGTGATTGGCCGGTCGCGCGCCGCCGGAATGCCAGGCCTTGCGCGGCAGGATCCATCGTTCGCAACTCGCGCGATGCGTCCACCAGTTTTCCCAAAGGTCGCGCAAATATGCGCGAACGGCGCGATCGGCCTCCGGGGGCGCGGGCGATTCGAGAAAACCCGCCGTGCCGAAAAGCAAAGCCTCCCCCTCCGGCCCGCCCGCGGCTCGCAGCCCGACACGCTGGGCGAGCAGGAGAAACGGCGTCTGATTTTGTTTGTAACCCAGCGCCATCGCGAGCGCTGCGAACCACGCTTCTCCCTCGCCGTGCACCCCGGCATAACGCTGCAGCGCACGTGCCTTGAGATCGAGTCGGTGGCGCGCCGCGGCGAGCAGCACGCTGGTTTCCGAAACGTGAAACCGGGTGGGATATTCCGCACGGGAGCGGCGTGTGTGTGGGCGTTTCGCACAAAGTTGAACCTGCGTCACTTCGCGATGTTCGATCGTGCGCGTGAAAAAGCGCCGCGCGGGCTGCTCGATAAAGACGTGCAGAACCACGTCGCGAAAGGCGGGATTCGTGGCGTGGCCGTGGTGCTCCCAATCGCGCGCGTCGCGGTCGAGTTCGATGGCTCCGCGCACTTCGCGATCGCCGATCCTCAGTCGCGCATCCACGAAGTCCGGCCCAGGCTCGCGATTCCATCGCCCGAAATCCACGAGGTGAACAGGCGTGCCGTCCACCGAAGTCCACGCGTTGCCGAATTCACCCGCGAACCACCGTGCCTGCCACTCGAGTTCCGGCATGGCCGCGAAATCCGCGGCGTCCTCGCGGATCGCACTGCCGCCGGCCTCGATCGCGCGCCGGTAGCCATCGAGCAACGTGAGGCTCATTTCGGTTTGCCGCCCGGCGGTGACGGGGGCGGAGGTGGCGGTGGGGGCTGCAGAATCAGCGTGAGCTCGCCGAGGGTCGTCTGTTGCTCGTCCGTGCGGAAATCACCAAGCGCGCTGCCGACTTTTTTCAGCGCCTCCTTCCCGCGGTCCGCACGCCGGAGAATTTCGATCTGCTCGAGCACGAGGCGGAAGCGGATCGTGCGCGATTCCTCCATCTCCGAGGCCTCGTCGAGAGTTTTCAACGCCTCGTCGAACTGCCCCGCCGACGCCTGCGCCTGCCCGAGCGCCTCGATAGGCATCGAGTTGCCGAGTTTTTTTGCAAGCGCCCGCAACTCATCCGCCGCGGCGAGAGGATCGCCGGCCTTGAGCACGATTTCGCGATAGCGCTGCCACGGATTCGGATGCGAGTCCGTTGACTCGAGCGAGGACCAGCTCGCATACGGCTTGTAGAGCGGATCGCCGAGCACGACGTTCATCCACGAAATCCCCCGCGTGGCCGCGTAGGCCGATTCGGCGAGCGTGAAGCCGTTCATCAAGCGGTCCTGCAGCACGTCGAAATTCACCGTGAGCGAGAGGTATGGCTCATACACATTGCCCATCGTGGCGGTCGCGCCGTGGGCGAGCAGGGGGCCGGCCCAGGCGACCGTTGGATCTCGGATCGTATGCGCGCTGTAGGAATGGATATGCACCGCGATGGCGCCCGGCACGAACCGGAACTCCGGCTTCGCGAAAGGCCCGATGATATTTTCCTCATACCACCCGTAATAAACGGCCGCATCAGTCACGGGAAAACCCTCGCGCCAGACCTCCGGCGCGTAATCGCTGATGACCGGGATGCCCCTCCGGCGCATCATTTCGGCGGCATTCGTGATCCATTGGTCGCCCTCCGCGTAGCCGCCCGAGTGGATGTTTCGCGCGTCGAGGTAGGCCCAGCCCCACAAGCCGTTTTTCTCGGTTGCGATCGCGTCATCAATCATCCGGCGCACGATTCCATCGTTGGGCCCATCGAGCCGGCAGACGAGGAGCGGACTCGCCGACGCCGGAAAGGACAGGATCGGCGCGAACCTCCGGTAGTAGGGATTGCCAACGACGGCCGGCGCATCCTCGAGCAGCGTGAACATGGCGGCGAGTTCCGAGTCAACCGACGCCTCGTTGTGTTTGAGCAGATTGTCCAATGGGCTGCCCGGAAGAATGTCGTGGTAAATCGCCGAACGCGGCTCCCTGGCGTTTGAGCGAATTTTCATCGGCACGCCGCGCATCAACGCCGCAAATCGCATCTTCGACCACTCGACGTAACGCCGCCCCGCGGCATCGCGCGCAATGCTCCACCAGCCGTTTTTCGTGAATTGCGCGCGCAACGGCGCCTCGATATCCACGAGATATTCGTCGCGCGAAATTTCCTCCTCCTTCGAACAATCGAGGCCGATGACCTGTGCGTCAGGAATGCCGCGCCGCCCGGCGTAGTATTTCGCGAGCGCGAGCGACTCGGGTTGGTTGAGGTTGTAAAGGACGACCGTCGCAGCGACTTCAGGGCCTGGAGTGGGGTTGTCCGCCCGTGCCATGACGAGCGCAAAAAAGCAGGCCGCCGCTGCAACGAAAAATTTCATGACGCCTGCACCCGCAATCCATCGAATGCCAGACGCACATTGTCCGGCAGTCCCGTTTCGGTGATCGCCTGGCTGAGGTCGTGGCAGATGTGCGTGAAAAACGTCCGTTTCGCATCCATCGCGACGGCTGCGGCAATCGCCTCCTGCACGCTCATATGCGTGGGGTGGGGGCGATGGCGAAGCGCGTCAATCACGAGCACCTCGACTCCGTGCGCGGCGTGCGATGCCTCCGGAGTCACCGCATTGCAGTCCGTAAAATACGCGAGCAGCGGCCGCCCGAGCTGCGAAAAAATGTAGCCGGTTGTTTCGAAGCGCCCGTGCGGCAATTGCACCGGCGTGACTTCGAGATCGCCGAGCGGAAATGGCCCCGTGACCTCGTGAGTTGTCGTCCGCAGGTAATTGCGAATGCCCATCGAGCTGCCATCGAACGCAAATGGAAACACGCGTCGCAGATCGTCCAGCACGCGCGGCGTCGCATACACCGGCATTTCGCGGTCCTGCGTCTCGCAATAGCGCCGCAGGTCGTCGAACCCCATCACGTGGTCCGTGTGCGCATGCGTGTAGAGCACCGCGTCAATGCGGTGGATGTTTTCGCGCAGCGCCTGCGTGCGAAAATCCGGCGGTGTATCAATGACGAACTCGATTGCCGGCGTGCGGATGCGCGCCGCCGTCCGCAGTCGCGAATCGCGGGGATCCTCCGAGCGGCACACCGCGCAATCGCACGCGATCATCGGCACTCCCTGAGAGGTGCCCGTGCCGAGGAAGGTAATTTCAAGCCCCGCAGCCACTTTCATTTCAACGGCGAAGCTGTCATATTCGCCACTCCCGCTGCAATGCTCGCTTCGCTCCGCATTCGCAATTTTGCCCTCGTCGAGTCTCTCGCGTGGGAGATTCCCGCAGGCTTCGTCGCGATCACCGGCGAAACCGGCGCAGGTAAATCCATCCTCATCGGCGGCCTCGGCCTGTTGCTCGGCGAACGCGCGGACAAATCCTCCATCCGCTCCGGCGAAAGCGAATGCGTCGTCGAGGCGGCCGCATCGCTGCGCGACGACTCGCCGATTCACGCGTTGCTCGCGGAGGCCGGCATCGAGCCGTGCGAGGACGGGCAATTGCTGCTCAAGCGCGTGGTTTCCGCGTCGGGCTCCGGTCGGCAGTTCGTCAACGGCTCGCCGTGCACGCTCGCGCTGCTTCGAGAAATCGGCGACCGCCTCATTGACCTCCATGGCCCGCACGACCACCAATCGCTTTTCTCGCGCGACGCCCAGACGCGGCTGCTCGACGCCTTCGGAGCCGCAACCGCCGCGCTTGCCGATTACCGCACCGCCCGCGCCGAATGGCTCACGCTCGAACACGAACAAGCCGAGGCCAGCGCGCACAGCCAGGCCCGCGAACGCGAAATCGCGCTGCTCGAGCACCAGTCCGGCGAAATCGAAGCCGCCGCGCTGAAGCCGGACGAAGAGGAGGCGCTCGTCGCCAATCAGCAAACCGCCGCAAACGCGACGCGTCTCAAGGAGCTTGCCGCCGCAGCCGCGCAGGCGCTGAGCGAAGCCGAGGATTCCGCCGAGAGCCGCATCGCGGAAGTCGGCCGGCTCATCCGCGAACTCGCAAAACTCGATCCCTCGCAAGCCGGGATCGCCGCGCGTCATGCCGCTCTGGTCGAGGAAACGGGCGACATTTCCCGCGCATTGATCGGCTACGGAGACCGAATTGATGCCGATCCGCGGTCACTCGCGGAAATCGAATCGCGACTCGACCTGCTGCAAAATCTCAAGCGCAAATACGGCGCAACGCTCGCGGAGGTGATTGCGTTCGGCGAAGACGCCGCACAACGCCTCGGCTCGCTGCGCGGCCAGGTCGAGCGCAGCGCGAATCTCGACGCGGAAATTTCCGCCGCCAAAAAACACACGCTCGCCGCGGGCGCGAAACTGTCGAAGTTGCGCGCCGCAGCCGCCCCGAAACTGGCGTCGTCCGTGCGCAAGCATCTCGCCGATCTCGGATTTCTAAAAGTTGGTTTCGAAATCCGACTGGAGGCCGGTGAGCCCGGGCCGGAGGGATTGGAGACCGTGGAGTTTGTCTTCGCGCCGAATCCCGGCGAGCCCGCGCAGCCGCTGCGCTCCATCGCGTCGAGCGGCGAAATTTCGCGCGTGATGCTGGCGCTCAAGACATCGCTCGCCGCGCAGGACGAAGTTCCCGTGCTCGTGTTCGACGAGATTGACGCAAACGTCGGCGGCGAGATCGCGCACGCAGTCGGCGCAAAAATGCGCGAAATCGGCGTGCTCCGCCAGGTGCTCTGCATCACACATCTTCCGCAAGTCGCCTCCGCCGCGGGCGCGCATTTCGTGGTGAGCAAATCCGTGGTCGGCGGCCGCACGATCTCACTGCTCGACGAAGTGGCTGCGAAAAAGCGTGAGGAGGAAATCGCACGCATGCTCGGCAGCCGCAGCGGCGAGGCAGCGCTGGCGCACGCGCGGGAGTTGCTCGGCGCATGAGACGTCCGTTTGCCGCAATGTTGCTTGCGGCGCTTGCCGCGGTGGCAGTGACTTTCGAGGCAGGTTCTACAGGCGCGCCCGTTCGCAATTTTTTCTCGGCATGGCTTGGTGCCAATGCAGTTCCCGAGACGCCTGGGATTATCGCGGTCGTCGAGATTCCGCAGGCCAACGGAATTCCCGCGCTCGATGCCGCGCTTATTCTGCGCGCCGTGATGCGTTACGATCCGCGTGCGGTGGCGTTCCTCGTTCCGGTTCGGCTCGACGGAAACGAACCGTTGCTCGCGTCAAAACTCGCGGCGTCAAAAATCCCGGTGACGTTCACGTCCAACGACCGCCCCGAGCCGCTCCCGGGCGTCGCGATCACATCATCGCTGCCGCAATTGCCGCGGCTGCCGGCATTCGTTCCGCGTGGCAGCGTCGCAGGTGGATCGGCGACCGCGCCGGCCGGCCACGTCTTGATCGTGGCGCGGCAGGGTGCGCATGCCGTCGCCTCAAACGTCCTTTGTCTCGCCGCGGAGAAATCGAAGATTTCCGGCGGAGTGCCGGGCGACGTTCAAGCCGGCTCGATGCTCGTGCCGGTGGACTCCGCCGGCCTCACGAAGATCAATCCAATTGCCCGCGAATACGTGGAGCGCATTCCGATCGGCCAGCTCATGCTCGAGACGGAGCGCAGCGAAGGCGGCTCGATCTCGACGGTGCTCGACGCAAAATTCCGCGGTCGATTGGTGGCCGTGCAAGCTGCCGGCCAAAACAGCGCCGAAGGGACGGCAGCGATTCTCAACCATCTCGTCGAGCGACCCGTGCCGGATGTGATTCCAGCCGCATGCGTGCTGCTCGCGGCGTTGCTGCCATGGTGGAGTGCAACGCGCCGCGGACGCGTGATGCTGGCATTCGTGGCCTGCTGCGGCTGGGCGCTTCTTGCGCTGGCCGTCTATCAGGAATTTCAAATGGCGATGCCGCTCCTGCCTGCGACGTTGCTGCCGCTGCTGGCGTTGATCCCGCCCGGTTCAAACAAAGCCAAGTAGCGGAAACTGGCGCCCCAGCACCTTCGCGCTCGGCGCGCGCAGCCATTTTTCCAAAAGCGTGGCGTAAACGCTGCGGAAGTCCACGGTGTGCTTGAGGTCGCCCGCATCAAGATCCGTAAGGCTCGGCGCAGTGCCGACGAATCCGGGACGAATTCCGCCGCCGACCAGGAACATCGGCGCGGCGGTGCCATGATCCGTGCCGCCGCTGCCATTCTCGGCCACGCGACGTCCGAATTCGCTGAACGTCATGACGACGACGCGATCGAAATTTTTCTGCGCCTTGAGATCCTTCACGAATGCGGCGAGCGCATCGTCGAGCTGCCCGAGCAATTGCTCGTGCTGGCCGTTCTGGTTTGCATGCGTGTCGAAGCCGCCCATGCCGGCGTAGTAGACGCGCGCGGGCATGCCGCCGGCAATGAGTTGCGCAATGAGCGAGAGGTCCTGACCGAGCTTGGTGCGCGGATAGACGGGCGCGTCGCGATGGCGCGCGGCGATCTCCGCGATGCGGTCGGAGGAGACCTGTGCGTCGAGCGCGACGCGTTCGATGTAGTCGAGTGCGCCGAGATCGGAATTCGTATTTCCGGCGAGGGCGCCGATGGAGCCGCCTTCGTTGTCGGATTTCATTTCGACGTCGTCCGAAGCGACATCGGCGCCCTCGGCGAAGCGAAACTGGCGTGGATTTTTCAACGCGATGCCGAGCGGTGTGGTCGCGGAGAACGCCTGGGGCATCTGATCGCCGATGCTCACGCCGGTTGCGGGGTCAGCGCCCTTGCAGCAATTGTCGAAGTAGCGGCCGAGCCAGCCGTGGGGTTCGGTTTTGTTCGAGTCACTGGCGGTCTGCCAGATTTCCATCGAACGAAAATGCGAGCGGTTCGGATTTGGATAACCAACGCCCTGCAGGATGGCGGCATCGCCCTCGCCGAAAAGCTGGCGGAAGCTGGAAAGATGCGGGCTGAGGCCGGTGTGGTCGTCGAGGCGGAGGATGTTTTTTTCCGAGAATCCAATGTTTGGACGGGCGCGGTGATAGGCGTCATCGGAGTAGGGGATGACGGTGTTGAGGCCGTCGTTGCCGCCGGAGAGCTGGATGATGACAAGTATGGTGGAGTCCTTGCCGGTGGCGACCTGGAGGGCGGAATTTGCGGCGGCGTTGTTGAGCGCGGCGAACGTGCGGTCAATGAACGCGGGGAGCGTGGCGGCGACGGCGCCACCGAGAATCGAGGTGCGCAGGAAGCTGCGGCGCGTGTGGAATGTGGGCTCGGACATGGCGGGATCAGGTGAGTTGAAAATCGGGCGTGCTCATCAATTTCTGGCACACGGCGCGAGCTCCGGCATCAGTCACAGGCATGCCGGCTTCGGCGATGGCTTCGCGCGCGCGCTTTTGCATTTTCGGAAGCTGCGGCGTGCCAAAGATGCGAAAAACGAGGGCGTCGGCAAGCGCGTCGGGTTTATCGCGCAAGTCCGCGGGCGCGACTTTTTGCATGTCGGCGCCGGGATATTTTTTTGCGCGAAGGAAACGACGCTCCGATTTGTCGAGGGTGCCGAGCATCGCGCCGGTGAGGTTGTAGCGCAGCACGAGCGTGGAGCTGCTGATCCAGGATTTTCCGCCTTCCCAGCCACGGACATTCGGAGGCTCGAAGGGAAGCTGGCCGAGGCGCGTGAGGATCGCGTCGAGCGCGGGCTCCCGGGGAATCGGCGCGTCGAGCGCGATGCAGGCGTTCACCATCCAGTCCACGGGGCCCTTGATTTGCGTGCGCGTGGCGGCAGGAGCATAAAATTCCTGCGCCGCAAAGAGCGCGCGCAGCAGCGGTTTCATTTCGTAATTGGATTTCCGAAATGCTTGCGCGCTGGCTTCGAGCAGGGCGGGCGCGGGATTTTCGGCAACAAAAAATTCCAGGATGCGCTTGCTGATGAAGCGCGAGCATTGGTCCTGCGCGAGGATGATGGCGACGATGTCGTCGGCGTTGAAATCGCCGGTGTGGCCGAGGAATTTCTTTTCGCCGTAGTCATGGGCGCGGCGCATGAACACGAACTCCTGCGTCTCGGGGTCAATGCGATGGCCGGTGAACGCGCGGGCGCCTTCCTTGATGTCCTGCTCGGTGTAATGGCCCTCGCCGAGCGTGAAGAGCTCCATGACCTCGCGTGCGAAATTTTCGTTCGGCTCGCCCTTGCGGCTGCGACCGAGATCGAGCCAGCGGATCATGGCGGGGTCGCGCGTCATGGCACGGAGCAGTTCACCGAAATTTCCGAACGCGTAGCTGCGAAATGTTTCGTTCTGCTTCCACATGAACCACGCGTTCTTGACCTTCACGAAGCTCGTGGCGAAGTGGCCGTGCCAGAACAGCGTCATTTTTTCGAGCAACGGCTGCCGGCTTTCCCGCATGCGCTCGAGCCACCAGGTGCGGAGTTCCGCGATGTGATCGTGCTGCTGGCGGATGGCTTCCTTGAGTTTTTCCTTCTTCTCGGCGTCGCTCATGGACATGTCCATGCCGAGGTAGATGTCCTTGCGCGAAGCGGGCGGCGCGTTCGTCCAATCCGGCGCCGGAAGCTGCGGGCCGTAGCCGGTGAAAAGCGTCTCGATGGCTGCGGGAAGGCCGAGTTTGTGCAGGGCGCGGATTTGATCCGGTGTGCCGCCGAAGCCCGCGCGGTTCAGCAAATGCGCGGCATGCTCGAGAGTCCACGAGGCGGGAGGCAGCGGCGTGAGCATGAGGGATTAAACCCTGCGGGAATGTGCGAGTTGCGTGATTTGCAATTGACGCGCGGGGTCACCCGTTTATGAACGCGCGATGGAGTTCGTGAATCTTACCCGCCGGACCGAGATCGGCGCGAATTCCTACCTGCTCAGCGTGGCCGGGCGCAACATCGTGCTCGACTGCGGCATGCACCCGAAGGAACGCGGACTCTCGGCGACGCCGGATTACGCGCGGATTCCGCCGGGCTCGGTGAATGCGATCGTCATCACGCACGCGCACCAGGACCATATCGGCTCGCTGCCGGTGCTCACGCGCGCGGAGCAGCAGGCGCTGGTATTCATGACCGACGCGACGAAGCGAATCGGCGAGATCATGCTGCACAACTCGGTGAACGTGATGATGCGGCAGCGCGAGGACGACAGCGTGATGGAATATCCGCTCTTCACGCATCGCGGCATCGAGCTGTCGCGCAGCATGTGGCGGCCTGCGCCGGTGCACACGATGTTCACGCTCGACGGCGAACGCGGGACGGGGGACGGCACGGAGCCGACGCTGGAATTCCGGCATGCGGGACACATTCTCGGCTCGGCTGGCGTGTTGATTCGCGGCGAAGGGCGCACGGTTTTTTATACGGGCGACGTGAATTTCGAGGCGCAGACATTGATGCGGCCGGCGGATTTTCCGACCGAGGGAGTGGACGTGCTCATCATGGAAACGACGCGCGGGGACGCACCGCAGCGAGAGGGCTTCACGCGGGCGGGCGAGGAGCGGCGGTTCGCGGAGGCGATCAAGGCGGCGTTCGATCGCGGAGGCAGCGTGACGATTCCCGTCTTCGCGCTCGGCAAGACGCAGGAAGTGCTCACGATGCTTTGGAACATGCGCCGCGCCGGCGAGCTCACGCAGACGCCGGTCTATATCGGCGGGTTGAGCACAAAAATCACCACGGCATACGACTCGCTTTCGCATAGCGCCGATCGCGGCCGGCCCGAGCTGTCGCTGCTGAACGAGATGGCGCCGTATGTGCTTTCGGGCAACGAAGTCCACACGTTCCCCGCGCGCAAGCACTGCATTTTCGCGCTCTCGAGCGGAATGATGACGGAGCACACGTTGTCGAATTTCTGGGTGCGCAAAATTTTGCCGGATCCGCAGCAGAGTTTGTTCTTCGTCGGCTACTCGGACCCGGAATCCCCGGCGGGCAAGGTGCGTGCCGCGAAGCCCGGCGATCGCGTTTCGCTCGATCCGGAATTTCCGCCCGTGGAGCTGCGCTGCGCGGTCGAGTCGTTCACGTTCAGTG
>JBOHXO010000165.1:0-3089 GCA_050737475.1 Chthoniobacterales bacterium | reverse complement strand
GCTCAGGCTGCTCGGAGATCTCCGGCTGTTCAACCTGCTCCTGTTGTGCGACTGGCTCGGACTGCGCTTCGCGTTCGTCGCGGCGGTCGGAAGCCTTCGCTCCGCTCACCACGAGCTTGCGGCCCATGTATTCCTTGTCGTGGAGCTCGGCAACGGCGCGCTTGGCTTCCTCGATGCTCTGCATCTGGACGAAGGCAAATCCCTTCGAGCGCTGCGTCTGGCGGTTGCTCACGACCTCGACATTCTGGACAATGCCCACGCCGCTGAAGAGCTCGAACAGATCGCTCTCGACCGCGTCGAAGGACAGGTTGCCGACGTAAAGCCGCGGGGTGGTCACCTCGACCGACTCCGGCTTGCGCATCCCCGAGCGGGGAGGCCTCGGGCTGCGCTCGGCGCGCGACTCGGTGCGGGGTTCGGCAGTCTTCGATTCGAAGCGATCCGACCGCGACTCGGTCTGACGAGCCGGGGCAGGGCTGGATTTTTCGCCGCCGGTGAAGAAGGCGACGACCTTCTGCCAGAAGGTGAGTTTTTTCGGGACGCGGCTGGAATAACCCCCGCGATTGCGCTGGCTGCTATTGGAGTTGCCGGAGGACTGGCGCGAGCCACCCTCGTTGGAACGGTTGCTGCCCCCGCGTCGGGAGCGGCGGCGACCCCCACGCGAGGAGCGTTGGGGATTTTCTGTGCTGTAATTGGTTGACATGATGATGGTTACGATATGGCGCGGCCTGGCGTGCGCGTGGGTTGACGGAAGCGTCCACACAGGTTCGCGATGGTTTGGAGTCAGGAGACTCGCCGGAATGCACCGAATGTTTTGTCCTCGGTGCGAGGGCGAGCAGGCTGTCGAGCAGGCGGAACAACAGACGCAAAAATTCCCGTCGGAATCCTATGGAGAGAGTTGCGTGATGGAAGGCCGCGAGTTGCACGAGAGAAACCCCTGACGCCCCTACCTATCCCCGTTGCCGGGCAAAAAATCAAGCCTATTATGCTCTTAGGAATAAGTAGGCATATCACTTATCTACAAAACAGAGAAAGTTTGCAACTTTAGCGCGGAGTGGGAGTTTTTACATACATGAACCCGACTCGAACAAAGATTTTGCTCGGCCTCGCCGTCGTGCTCGCCCTCGCACTGATCTGGAACTGGATATCCGGATGGGGCCTCGTCACCGTGCATGTGCAGGGTCAGGAAATCTCGAAGATCATCCAGTCCATCGAGCGCCAGGGCGGCATCAAGATCGTCACGAACGCCGCGCCCGACACCAAAATCACGATGGATGTGGACCGCGTGCCTCCTGCAGAAGCGGTGGATGTGCTGGCCGCGCGCCTCGACGCCAACTGGACCGTCGGCTACGTCGCCGGCCCGACCAAGGCCGATGTCACCGCAGGCCTCACGAGCTTCACCGATGGCGGGCGCAACCGCGATTTTCGCACCTTCGGCTTCGGGGGATTTGGTGGTTTCGGCGGAGGAGGCGGCATGATGGAGGTCTCGGCGACCCCGATTGACTCCCGTCTCGTGGTCTGGAAGGTCTCCGTCTCGGATACGCCGAATTTGCATTCCTACCTCGATCAACTTTCGCAAAAAACCGGCCTCATGGCCGCGGTGCCGGAATCCTGGAATCCCGACATTCCCAAAACTCCCGGCGGCGGCAAGGCAGCCTCGGCCCTTCGCAGCATCATCAAGTCCGTGAACGGCGTGTATCGGGAAGTGTTCGTGATCCGCGTGAACGACTTCGACCGCTTCGCCGGCAACCAGGGCGCGCAACCCGCGCAGCGTCCGGGCTCGGATGGCAACCTTGGCGGCCCCCGTCCGGATGGAAACGCCGATCGCGGCAATGGCCAGCGTGGCGGCCCTGGCAATTTCCATCCCGAGTGGATGCAGGAACGCGCCGAGGCCCGCATCGCGCAACTCCCTGCCGCGGAACAGCCTCAGGCGAAGAAGGATTTCGACGAGATGCGCGCGATGTTCGAGAAGATGCAGGCGCTGCCCGACGATCAACGCCGCACGGCCATGGAGAATTTCTTCAACAGCCCCGCCGTGCAGCAGCGCATGGCCGACCGCATGGTCGAGCGTGACGAGAAAAGCGGTCCCGATAAACGGGCCGAGCGCTCGCGCCGTTACATCGAGCGCAAGCAGCAGATGAAGGATGCCGCCAACACTTCTTCCTGATCCATGCGCCGTTCCAATTCCGGGTTCACACTCATCGAGTTGCTCTGCGTCATCGTCATCATCTCGATTCTGATCGGGCTGCTGGTGCCGAATCTCAAAAAATACCAGGGCAAGGCGGATTCCGTAAAATGCCTGAACAACCTCCGCCAGATCGGTGTCGCGGTGAACAATTATTCCGCGGACAATGACAACCACTTCCCCGCGATCGAGTCCATGCCGACGGACGAGGTTTACAGCCAGGCCGACAACGGCGAGGACCCCAAGCCGATCTACGAAACGCTTTCGCCCTATGGCGTGACCAAGGACCTGCTCAAGTGCCCGACCGACCTGCGCACATTCAACTATTTTGAGAAGGAAGGCTCGAGCTACCAATGGCGCAACATCGTGGACGATGAAATTGCCAGCGCCCCGAAGATCTACGGCCGCCGCGGCGTGAGAAATCCGCGCACCGCATGGCTGCTGCTCGCCACCGACTACGAAAACATCCATAGCGGCCACGGCAACCGTCTCTACGCCGACGGCCACGTGGTGGCGTTTTAGCGGCTAGGCGCTGGCCAGCTCGAGAGTTTCCTTTTCCCGGACGGCTTCGTCCGGAGGAGTGACGTCCAGCGGGTGGTGGATGAGTTCCAGCCGCCCGTCGGTGTGCTCCACGATGGCCGTGCCGCTCTCGACCCAGTCGCCAGTGTTGTAATAGTCAATGCCTTCGATGCGCCGTGCCGCCGCTGTGTGGATGTGCCCGCAAAGCACGCCATCCACATCGCGCTGGCGCGCGTAACGCACGATCGCCTCCTCGAACTTGCCGATGAAGCTCACCACGTTTTTCACCTCGGCCTTCACGTAGGCGCTCAACGACCAGTAACCGAGCCCGAATCGGCGGCGGAAAAAATTCACCACGCCATTGCACCGCATCAGCAGCGTGTAACCA
>JBOHXO010000164.1:0-2555 GCA_050737475.1 Chthoniobacterales bacterium | reverse complement strand
GCGCCTTACGAGTCCTCCCTTCACCCCTTGCCCACCTGCGCAGAGTCGAGGCGGAGATATCGGCGCGGCTGCGTGTCTGCCATTCGAGTCGCCGTAAGAACTGCTCGGCCGAGAGGCGTGATGCGTGGAAGGACCGCAGAAGTGTGTCCTTTTCGTCGTCACTGAGATGGTCGCCAGTGCCCATACAAGCCAATCTTATTGGAAAGGTTTTTCCTCTGTTGTGTCAGCACGAGCCGGTCCGAAGGCAGCCGCCGCAGGTCCGGTGAGACAAAGATGATGGAAAGCTTCAGCCCGAAACCTCGCCATGATCATTGTTCCTGGCCTCCGACAGGGATTAAGTGAGCTGGTCATCGATAAACTGGTCCAAATCGGATTTCAGGATGAGGATGTGGCGTGAAAACGGCAGCCGCCGGAGGAGCCCTCGCGCGATAAGACGACGGATCGTGTTTGTGCCGACGGCGAGATAATCGGCGGCTTCTTTGATTTTGAGGACTATGGGTTGAGTTGAGTTTTTCATATGTGAATGAAGGAGTGTCCCTTCCGTATCCAACGTCAACGTTCCCACCTGGAGGTCGCAAAAACTCGGCTGCAGCACTCCAAAAAATCCCTTCTCCTCTGTAATTTACCGGAACGCGACACGGTCAGCAGTGACTCAACGCCCCCTGCGTTAGACCACCAGTACGGCCATTCTTGGGCGTCTCGAATGCATTTCGTGTCTCTGCGCTTAGGCGGAGCGGCTCAGCAGTCCGGCTATCCCGAACGCTTCGTCCAATGTCTTGGATGCAACCTAGGCACCCATCGAAGTGTGCCTGTCAGGACAGAAATTCTAGTGAAACCTTGGGCTAACCAGCCTTGTCTAGTGCCTCTCCCAACTCGTCGATCTGATCGTCAAAGTCGCTGGAATATGTCGACAGTATTAGCTGCCCACCGTCTTGGTGGCCTTGGCTGGCAGCAATGGCCTTTACGTTAATCCCTGCCTTAATGGCCTTTTTGATAAAGACCCGACGGAAAGAACGAGTTGTATAACGCGGATAACCAAGTCGCTTGCAGGCGTTGTCAATTGCTCGTTTAACGTGGAAGACAGAAAATACCCTGTCCGTCATTTTCACTTCCCTCTTTTCCTTTACCTGGCCCGGAAGCTTGCGAACCTTCGCTAGACGCTTGAGGAGCAACCGACGCAGTTTGCGCGTCATGGTCGTTTCGAAAGCCGTCCGCGTTTTAAACCGAAAGAGGGTCATCCTGTTACGGTCCCAATGAACGTATCTCCATTCTAATTCAGAAGCCTCTCTCTTCCCGACACCCCCCTCACCCAAAAACTGAACATAATCCGCTGTCTCGTGCGCGTGGGCATTGAATTTTTGTGAGCGGATAGAATCCACAATCGCATAAAACTGCGCGTCGCTTGGCGTGTCTCGAATGATCTTCCCGCCGCGCCGCTGTTTCAGTCCTTCGACGGGTGACTTGGTTATCAGTCCATCCGCGAGGCCCAGACGGAAGATTTCCTTCAAAACGCCCAAGGCCTGCCGGTGCCATGAATTGCCTTTGAAGCCAGCGAGAAAAATTTGGCAATCCGTGGGGGAAATTTTGCGGATGTCCCGCGCCACGTCGCGAAATTCTTCTTCGATGCGTTTAACAACCAGAGTTTTGTTGTAAACCGTGCTCGGGGCTTGGGCAGCGACCGTGGCGAGATAGTCCCGACAACGATCAAGGAATTTCCTGCTGCCCTTCCCTTGGGGATGGAAATCCTCGTAATCAACGCGCAGACGTTTCAGCTTCCGACGCGCGACGGCTTCATCCGTCGTCTCAAGATTCTGATAAACTTGGTTTCCGTTCGCCTTGAACTTTGCGTAATGTGCGCCACTTGATTCGTTCCGATACAGGCCAGAAGCAATTTTCTTCAATGGGTTCGTCGCCGTCATTTTCAACTGCGCTTTCAACCGTTGTTCTGGGTCACGTTTCACCATACCTGAGTGTAGCGGTTGAAAATTCGGTTGAAAATGACAATCTTCACCCCCACCACGCGCGGACTTTACTCTGTTAAAACCAATGCTTCCAGAACTTGCCAAACTGCTCACCCTCCAGGAACGCGATCAACGCATCCGCGCGTTCCAAACCGAACTCAACGCGATCCCCGAGGAACGCCGCTACAAGGAAAAACAGATCTCCGATTCCACCGCACGGCTCGACAAGGCCAAGACGCGGATGAAGGAGATCGAGGTCGAGCGCAAGAAGCTCGAGGTGGACGCGCAGGCAAAGCGCGACTCGATCGCGAAATATCGCACGCAGCAATTCCAGACGCGCAAGAACGAGGAATTCGCCGCGCTCGGTCACGAAATCGAGGCCGCGGAGAAAGCCATCGTCGGCATCGAGGATCGCGAACTCGAGTTGATGGAGGAGACGGAGCGGTTGCGGCCCGTGGTCGCGGAAGCCGAGCGCCAGCACAACGAAGAAGAGGCGAAACTCAAAAAGCAAATTTCCGAACTCGGCAGCAAGGCCGCGAACATCGAGGCCCGCGTCGCCGAGCTCACCGCCGGCCGTCCCGCGCTGGCCGAGGG
>JBOHXO010000163.1:0-13206 GCA_050737475.1 Chthoniobacterales bacterium | reverse complement strand
ACTACGGCCCGGCCTTTCGCGGGCTGAAAAATTGTTACCGCGCGAATGGCGAGGCGCTTGGAGAGGTGCGATTGGCGGAAGGACTCTCGCCGGACGATTTCCAGTTTCATCCCGCGCTGCTCGATTCCTGTCTTCAAGTTGCTATCGCGGCGCTTCCGGAATTGCGCGGCGCCTACCTGCCGGTGGGGATCGGCCGGTTTCGTCTTCACCAGCGACCGGGCGCGACGGTCTGGAGTCATGTGCGTCTCCGCGAGACCAGCGACGGTGCGATTGCCGCGGACATTGAGATTCTCGATCCCGAGGGCGCCACGGTGGCAACGATCGAGGATTTCCGCTGCCGTCTGGTCGAGAGCGAATCCGGAAGCCGTGAGCCGCTCGATGAATTGCTCTACGTCTCCGCCTGGCCGGAACTGCCGCCTGCGGAAACTCCGCCTGTCGAGGCCGCGGAGACGTGGCTCGTGATCGCGGACGACACCGGCGCCGCCCCGGCATTGTGCGAACGCGTCGAAGCGCTCGGCCATCGTGCCTTGCTGGTTTTCGATGGCGATCCGCGAGCCTCGATTGAAGAGGCATTGCGGGACGAAAATCCGCCGCTGACAAATATCATTTATCTCCGCGCGCTCGACGCGGAGGGGCCGGAATCAACGACTCTCGACACGCTCGCGCACGACGAAGACCGCGGTTCGCTCACGCTACTCGCGATCGTGCAGACTCTCGCCAAACACGCGGAGGAAAACTCGCCGCGCCTCTGGATTGTGACCCGCCGCGCGCAAGCGCTTCCGTGCGACGAACACGGAATGCTGTCGGTCTCGCAATCCCCGCTCTGGGGTTTTCGTCGCGTGATCGCATTCGAGCAGCCGCGACTTCGTTCCGCCATCGTTGATATCGGATCGGAGGCGGGAGAATGGGAATTGCTCGCTGCGGAAATTCAGGCGAACGGTGCCGAGGACGAGATTGCCCTGCGCGGTTCGCGGCGTTTCGTGCACCGTTACGAACGCAGCACGCTCGAGCGCTGGACGCCCGGGCGCGTGAATCGTATTGCGGTGTCCTCGGTGGATTTTCGAGCCGGCAGCGAACGGTCCGGGGCGCTCGACCGGCTGCGTCTGAGCGCTGTCCCGCTCGATGCGCCCGGCCCGCACGAGGTCCGCGTCGAAATCAAGGCGGCCGCGCTCAATTTTTCCGACGTGCTCAAGGCGCTCGGCCTTTATCCCGGCGTGATCGCGTCCACCATGGCGCTTGGTGCGGAAGGCGCCGGAGTCGTCACGGAATTGGGAAGCGCGGTGGAGGGATTGAAAGTCGGCGATCGTGTGATGGCGATTGCGGCCCATTGCCTCGGCAGTTTTGTGAACACGCCGTATTTTTACGCGCGACCCATTCCGGAATCGCTGACATTCGAGCAGGCCGCGGGACTGCCCATTGTCTTTGCGACTGCGCTGCATGCGCTCGAGAATATCGGCCGATTGCAGCGCGGCGAGCGTGTGCTCATTCACGCGGCCACGGGTGGAGTCGGGCTTGCGGCGATCCAGATTGCCCGCGAGATCGGCGCGGAAATTTTTGCGACGGCCGGCACGCCGGAGAAACGCGACCACCTCCGGTCGCTGGGCGTGCGCCACGTGATGGACTCGCGTTCGCTCGCGTTTGCCGACGAGGTGATGGCGGCGACGAATGGCGAGGGAGTTGATCTCGTGCTCAACAGCCTGTCCGGCGAGGCCATCGCCCGGGGGCTTGCGGTGCTGCGGCCGTTCGGGCGATTCGTCGAGATTGGAAAACGCGACGTGCACGCGAATGCCCTGCTCGGCCTGCGCGCAATGCGCAACAACATCACGTTCACCGCGTTTGATCTCGATCAGTTGGTTCGCATTCATCCCGTGCTTGGCGCGCGAATCTTCGCCGACGTGGCAGACGGGTTTTCGAGCGGCCGGTTCCAGCCGTTGCCGACCAATGTTTTCCCGCTCACCGAAATGGTCGATGCGTTTCGTTATCTTTCCAAGGCACAGCATATCGGAAAAGTTGTGATCTCGAACGATGTGCCGGAGGTGGATGTGGTCTTTGCTCACGAGAAGATGTCCGTTCGCCCCGACGCGACGTATTTGATTACCGGCGGTGTCGGCGGATTTGCGATGGAGATCGCCGCGTGGCTCGCGGGGCGTGGAGCCCGTCATCTCGTGCTTGTCAGCCGTCGTGGCGCGGCAGCGGATGGCGTGGCGGAAGCCGTCGAGTTACTGGCGGCGAAGGGAGCAACCGCGCACGTGTGGGCGGCGGATGTTGCGGACGAAACATCGCTTCGGTCCGTGCTGGATCGGATTGCTGCGGAGTTGCCGCCACTGCGGGGGATCGTGCATGCGGCGATGGTGATCGAGCCCGGAATCATCACCAGCCTCGACGCGGCACGATGGACCGCGGTCACGAAGCCCAAGATCACCGGCTCATGGAATCTGCACGCGCAGACGCTCGGCCTGCCGCTGGATTTCTTCGTGCTCACGTCGTCAATCGCTTCGGTCTACGGTTCGCCCGGCCAGGCAAACTACGCCGCGGCCAATGCCTTCCTCGACGCGCTCGCGCATTATCGGCGTGGCCTCGGTCTGCCCGCGCTCACGCTCAACCTCGGCTCGCTTGGCGGGACGGGCCATGTCGCCCGCGACGAAAAACTCGGCGCCTATCTCACCCAATCCGGTTTTCCACCGACGCCTCCCGCGGAGGTTCTCGATGTGCTGGACCGTCTGCTCGGCTCGACGGCGGCGCAACTGGGTGTGGTGCGAATGGATATTCCCCGCATCGCGGAAACCTTGAGGCAACGCATGCCGCTCCGACTGGCCGCACTGGCGGAATTGAAAATCGGCGCAGGCGACGGACGGGCCGGTGAGCATCCGTTGCGTGCCGCGTTGCGTGCGGCTTCTCCGGACGAAGGAGGCGGGCTCGTGCTCGACGCGCTGGCTCGGGAGTTGGGCCGGGTGCTCGGCGTGGATTCCGATCGCCTGAACGTCAATCAACCTTTGATGGCGCTCGGGGTGGATTCCTTGATGACAGTCGAGTTGATCTACTGGGCCGAGGAGGCGCTCGGCGCGAAGCTGCTCGCGGTGGACGTCATGCAAAATCCGACGATCGCCGAGCTGGCCGGCGTGTTGTGGAGCAATCTTTCGAAAAATCAAAAAACTCCTTCGAGAACGTTTGTTGATGATTCACGAAGCGACGCGAAACTGGATCCCGGCATCATTTTTTTCGCATCGGACGCGGCACCGCTTCGTTCGCGAACCCCCTTTCTGACCGGAGCCACGGGGTTCCTCGGTGCATCCCTGCTTAATGAATTGCTGCGCGACGAAACGACGGTCGTTCATTGTCTCGTGCGTGCGGAAAATGCGAATGCCGGAGCCGCGCGGATCCGTGAAAATCTTTCCGCATACGGACTCGATGTTCCGAATTTCGAGCGACGGGTCATTCCGATTCCGGGTGATCTCGCGGAGCCGTTGCTCGGCCTGGCTCCGGAGGGATTTTCCGCACTCGCGGAGGCGGTGGACGGAATTTTTCACGCCGGTGCGACGGTGGACTTCCTGCGGCCCTATGACGTGTTGCGTGCGGTCAATGTCGGCGGCACGCATGAAATTTTACGTCTCGCCGCCACCGGCCGATCCAAGCGGCTGCATTATATTTCGTCCATTGCGGTGCTCAGTGCGACACATCATGCGGGCGTGATTGGCGAGGATGTCATTCCGCACACTGCGAGCGATTTTCCCGACGGATACAGCGAGAGCAAATGGACGGCGGAGATGCTGGTTCGCGAGGCCATGCAACGCGGGTTGAAGGCAAATATTTTCCGGCTTGGGGTGATTTCAGGTCACACTGAAACCGGCGGGCCCAATCTCAGCGACGCTTCGATGCTGCTCCTGGCCGCCAGCTGTCAGGCTGGAGTCCTGCCCGATTTCGAATGGCCGATTGATGTGATCCCGGTTGATGTCGTGGCCCGTGCGATCTGTCACATCGCCGCCCGCGAGCAATCCGCATCCACTTTTCACATCACCAGCCCGCAACCCACGCCGTCCGATCAACTCGCGGGCTGGCTGCTGGCCCGGGAGCTTCCGCTCGAGCGCGTGCCCTACGAACGCTGGCTGGCGCGGATGCGGAAGCTGGCTCCGCAATTCGGCTTCGAGCACTTGCTTGCGTTGCTGCCCGACGAACAAAGCCACGCCGCGCGTCGCATGGGTGCGGTGGATCGAAGGTTCGAAATGGCGAATACCCGGAGTGCTTTGGCCGGGAGCGGGATCAAGTTACAGGCGCTTACCGAGGCGCAGTTCGACGTCTACCTTCGACATCTTGCCGGGCGGAGTCTGATCGTGCCGCATATGGAATTGCAGCCGGCGTGATCAGCGGCAGGGCTGATAGCCGAGACATCGGATTTTTCCCCGCCCGCGAATCGCATAACGAATGCCGCGCCATTCGACGGATCCGGCCAGAGCCGCGCTGCACACCGCCGCGAGATAAACCAATTGGGCGAGTGGTGCGACGAGCAGGATCGCCGGCAGCGGCAGTCCTGCGAATCGCGGCCAGTCGTCCGGCTGTGTGCTGCCCGCGCCGGTTTCAACGAGTCGAAGCAACGACAGCATGGCGCCGATGTAGAGCGCGTAGAAAAGGAAGCTGGCTGCGGCCGGGACGAAGTCGCCGCGGGCGATGGCGAACAGCGCGAAGATCAATGGTCCGAACAGCGCGATGGCGCTGCACCACGCATGCCCCGCGACGAACAACCAGTGCGATGAATAAAGCCGCGTCCACAAAAGCTGGCGTCGAATGAAACGATAAGCCGCGCGTAATCCGATGTCCTCGCGATCCACGACGATAAGGCCGGGCACGAAACGCAGATGATCCGGTTCGTTTTTGAAATGTGCGGCGACGGAGACGTCCTCCACCATGGCCGTGGCCCAGCGGTCGAGCAGGCCGCCCGTGCGAATTTCCCGCACGCGCAGCGCCATTCCGCCGCTCCACGGGAGTCGGAAATGTTGCATGATGACCACCGCGCCGGCATTCCACATCCAGCGCACCAGACCGCCCGCGCTGGCCACGGGCGGCAGATACCAGCGGTTGCCCAATGTCGCGCCGACGGCCGGATCGCGCATTGCATTCGCCATGATCCGCAACCAGTCGCGAGGCACGATCATGTCCGCGGCGCAAATGGCCATCAGCTCGTGCGAGTCGTCGAGTTGGTTGATGGCCACGATGAGATTTCCGCAAAGCACGCTGCACGTTTCCAAACGCTGCTCGATCACATGGGTGCTGATGCGCGGATCGTTCAGTCGTTCCAACTCCTCCTGCACCGCGGACCATGCGGCGTCCTCGCGGCTGTCGAAAAGTATCTGCACGGTGAAGTTTGGATAATCGAGATTCGCCACGCTTTGAATTGCGGCGGGCAACGTTTCGTCGAGACCGCGCACCGGAACGAAAACGATGAATTTCGGAAGGCTTCGGGCTGCTTGCGATACAGGCTGCGGGCGGGTGGCCGCGCGATGATAGCCGCGGCACAGGACAAGCTGTGAGACCCACCACACTATCGAAAATGCCGCCGTTGCGATGAAGACGGGGATCATCAACCGAACACGCGCTCTCCGACGATGCGCAGCCCGTGCAGCGTGAGCAGGGGATCGTTCGCGGTGAAGAGCGGCATTTTTTTTGCGATGAATGCTCCGTCGCCGCCCGTGGCGACGATGTGTGGACGCGATTTTGGAAATGCTTCCGCAACGATTTTCCGCACGATTTCGGCGACGAGTCCACGATGGCCGAACACCGCGCCGGAGAGCATGGCATCGCGTGTGGATTTTCCGACGACGCGTCGTGGTTCGGTGAATTCGATGCGCGGTAGCAGCGCGGTTTGCGTGTGGAGGTATTCCGTCATCGCATTCAATCCCGCCGTGATCACACCGCCCACGTAGTTTCCTTTTTGGGAAATCACGTCGAATGTCACCGCCGTGCCGAAATCCACGACGATCGCGGGCCTGCCGTGCAGCGCGACGCAGGCGGTGGCATTCGCGAGGCGGTCCGCGCCGATCGTGGCCGGAAGCGGGTAATCGATTCCAATCCCCAATGGGCTGAGATGATTGAGTTCGTGGATCGGCGTTTTGATCGCGCGACGAATGGCGGCATTGCGGCGCGGCACGACGGAACTCAATACCACGGCGTCAAAGCGCAGGCTTTTGATCGCGACTGCAAATTTCGCGGCGGTCAGTTCGCGTGTCGGCAGGCGGTGGAGTTTTCCGAGCCGGCCTTTGTGCGCGACGGCAAACTTCGTGAACGAGTTGCTGATGTCTATGACGAGAAGGCGTGCCACGCTCCACGCATAGGCGAAACCATCGAGCAGTGCGATGCAGACTTGCCTACTGTCCCTGCGGAGGACGGATCACCGGGCGCATGGGCGGGGCCTTGGCTGCAGCGGGCTGCTGCTGTCCGGCGGTGATGCGTTTCGGCGCGGGGGCCTCGCTCTCGCTGGCGCCGGCGGAGTTGGCCAGATCGGCCTCCTCGGGTGGCAGGAAGTTTTTGAAGCGGGCCTTGTCAATGGCCTTCATGTAGGCCTCGTGCGGCGAGACGGCACCGGTCTGGAGTTGCGCCCAAATCGCATCGTCCATGAATTGCATGCCTTCGCCGCGGCCGCCGACGATGACGTCCTGCAGTTTTTGCGTGGCGCCTTCGCGGATGATGGCAGCGGCGCCGCTGTTCACGACGAGGATCTCATTTACCGCCACGCGGCCGGAGCCGTCGGCTTTTTTCATGAGGAGCTGGGCGATGACGCCGCGGAGCGAGGCTGCGAGCATGGTGCGCACCTGCGATTGCTGGTCGGACGGGAAGACGTCCACCATACGATCAACGGTCTTGCGCGCGTTGTTCGTGTGCAGCGTGCCAAAAACGAGCAGGCCGGTCTCGGCGGCGGTGAGTGCGAGCTGGATGGTCTCGAGGTCGCGCATTTCACCGACGAGCACGATGTCCGCGTCTTCGCGGAGCGCGGCCTTCAGGCCGGAGGGGAAGGTGGACGCGTGCTCGGGCACCTCGCGCTGGGTGATGATGCTCTTCTTGTTGCGATGCACGAACTCGATCGGCTCCTCGACGGTGATGATGTGACGCGAGAAGTTGCTGTTGATGAAATCTATGAGCGCCGCGAGCGTGGTGCTCTTTCCGGAGCCCGTGGGGCCGGTGACGAGCACGAGACCCGAGCGCATCCTGCCGAATTCCTTGATGACGGACGGAACTCCGAGCTGCTCGAGCGTTGCGATTTTCGTCGGAATGAGACGGAACACCGCGCCGTAGCCGTTCGCCTGCTTGAGGTAGTTGCAGCGGAAGCGATTGTCCGCGTCCATCTCGTAGGCGAAGTCGAGGTCGCCGGTTTGCTCGAACGATTCCCAGCGCTTCGGCGTGCAAATCTCGCTGAGCATGTAGGAAATCTCGTCGCGCGTGAGCAATTCCTCGCGGATGGGCATGATTTCACCATGGCGGCGAATCTTTGGCGGCTGCCCCTCGCCGAGGTGAAGGTCGGAGGCGCCGGCTTCGATGAGCACGTTGAAAAACTGATCGATGTAAGCCATGGGGAGTCTAATTGAGGCCGGTGATCTGCCGCATCATCTGCTTTTGCTCGGCGCGGGAGAGCGTCTCTTCGGCGCTGATGATGCCTTTTTGGAAGAGTTCGATGAGTGCGTCGTCCATCTGCTGCATGCCGAGGCGCTTGCCGGTCTGGATGACGCTGGGGAGCATGAAGGTCTTGGACTCGCGGATGAGGTTTGCCACGGCGGGCGTGTTCATGAGGATTTCCATGGCGAGTGCGCGGCCGCGGCCGTCGGCGCGTGGGACGAGCTGCTGCGAAATGATGCCGCGCAACGATTCGCTCACCATGATGCGAATCTGCTCGCGCTGGTCAACGGGGAAGACGTCGAGCACGCGGTCGAGCGTGCGTGCGGCGTTCGCGGTGTGCAGCGTGCCGAGCACGAGGTGACCGGTTTCGGAAGCGGTGATGGCGAGCTGGATGGTCTCGAGGTCGCGCATTTCACCGACCATGATGACGTCCGGATCTTCGCGCAGTGCGCCGCGCAGGGCGTTGGCGAAGGACTTGGTGTGCGTGTGCACTTCGCGCTGGGTGACGTGGCAATTCTTCGACGGGATCACATATTCGATCGGATCCTCGAGCGTGATGATGTGGTCGTGGCGCGCGAGGTTCACCTCGTCAACGAGCGCGGCGAGCGTGGTGGATTTGCCGCTGCCGACCGCGCCGGTCACGAGCACGAGGCCGTTGTGATATTGCGTGAGGAGCTTGAGTTGATGGGGCAGGCCGAGATCGTCCATCGAACGCAGGTTCGTCGAGATAATGCGGAAGACGAGGTCGAGCCCGAGACGCTGGCGCACGACGCTCGTGCGGAAACGGCCGAGTTCGTTTGCGTAGGCGAAGTCCACGTCGCCGATTTCCGCGAGGTGGTGCTTTTGCGGCGGAGTGAGAAAGCCCATTGCGAGTTTCTCGGTATCCGCTGCGGTGAGCATCGGCGCGTCATTCCAGATCGGCTGCAGCACGCCGAAGCGGCGCCACATCGGCGGGGAGTTGACGCTGAGGTGAATGTCGGAGGCGTCGTGTTCCTTGCCGACGGCAAGATACATATCAACGTGTGCCAGCAGTGGATGACCTTCCTGTGTCACTTCGATTGTGGAGGTGGCCGAGTCGGCCGGGGGTGTGTCGCTCACGGGATGAACTAAAGCGGGGATTTCTGAAGGGACAAACGATTTTCCGCATGTGCGTTCACAGGCGCCGAAGGGGATAAAGCATTTGTCATGCGAAACGCGCCTCATACTGCGCAGCCTTTGCGGCGTCAAGCCAAGGGGCGTTCATTCAGCGCGCGATTGTGGCGGCGGGAGGGAGCCAGAGATTTTTTTTGTCGGGAAGTTTGATGCGCTGGAAATGATTTTTTTCGACGAAATCGAGCAGGTCTTCTTCCCGTTTTTTGTCGTAGCCGAGCAGGATTCCGGCGGGCGGCGAGGCGGCGAGCAAGGCTGCAAGCCCATCCGCGGTGACGAAGCCGTATTTCTCGCGATCCTCCTTCGAAAGGAACGGCGCCGTGCGCCACGCGAACGAACCGGTGGCGAATGCAGGATAAATTTCAAAACCACCTTCGAGAGGGATGATCGGGGCGACGGTGAGGATGCGGCCGTTGGGCACGTGTTCGCGCAGCGCGAGACCTTCGGCGTGCAGGCGAATGGGAGTCCAGTTGCCCGGCGCGAAGAGGCCTGCGGCGCCGCGATATTCGTAGACGCTCGCAATCACGCTGACCGCAACGGCGAAGCATAGGACGCATGCCGGACGTGCGAAAAATCGGGCGGCGGCGGGCAGTCTCGAGAATCCGCAGGTCACGCCGAGGCAGCAGAGCGCGGTGAGAATAAGGTAGTATTGCGAGTAGGACGGCGTGGGCGCGAAGACGCCGATCAGCGCGAATGGAAACAGCGGGAGCACGAAGGTCAGGGGGAAATCGTGCCGCCATAATTTCGCCCGCACGGCCCGCCATGCCGCATAAATAAAGGCAGCGAACAGCACGGCATTGCCGGGATTCACAAGCACCTTGAGCACGAAGACACCCTTGGAAAGAAAGGCGGAGCGGTCGTCGCCGGAGGCGATGCGGTAGGCTGAGTTGACGCGGCTGTTGTAAACCAGATTGTCGAAAAGAAAGTCAGCCGGCGCGGAAGCGAAGACGAGCAGCACGGGAATGGAGCCGAGCAGCATGCCGAGGACGCAGGCGCCGATCGCCCTCCAGCGCGCGCCGGGCGCGAACCAGGCGGCGACGAGAAACGGAAGTCCGAGCGGTGCGAATGAAATGCGCGCGCCGGCGGCCAGCGCGATGAGCGCCCCGCCGGCGAAGAACCATTTGGCGCGCGAGGTCGCGGCGCCGCGGCTGTGGCAGACAAACGCGAGGAGCGTGAACAGGACGGGCACGACGTTGTTCCATGCCTTCGGGAAGGTGTAGACGAAGACGGGATTCGCGAAGAAGAGCGTGGCGATGCCGAGGGCGAAGAGCATGCGGGCACGCGGTGCGCGATCCGCAAACCGCCGCCACGCGAACGCGAAAAGCACGATGCCCGCCAGCCATGCACAGATCGTGGAGCATGCGCGCGTGGCGAGGAGCAGGTGGTCCGTGCCTTTGAAAATCAGCGCGTAGAGGCCGACGAGGTTTGGCGTGTGGAAATAGGGAAAGTCGCGGTAGGGGAGCAGGCCTTGATTCGCGAGCAGTGCGGCGGAGGCGACGAACTGGTGCTCGTCGTGATTGAGCGGAACGCTCATGGCCACGCCAAACAGCGCGGCGAGCGCGAATGCGAAAAATCCGGCCACGATCAGCCAGAGCCGGGAACCAGGGTTCACCCGGTGGTCGCCCGCTGAGGGGTCATGCGCAGGCCGCTGGTGGAGGATTTGCCGCCCTCGTGATATTCCGCGTCCTCGTTCACCTGCCAGACATCGTAAACGCGCTCACCCGCCAGGATGTTTTTTGCGCCGAGCATGGCCGTCATCATCGAGTGATCCTGGTTGTTGTATTTGTGCATGCCGTTGCGGCCGGCGAGATGAAGCGTCGGGAAATTTGCTTCGAGATCTGCGCGGATGGTGGCGACATGCGCGGCGTATTGGTCGTCGTAGACGGGATAGGCCTTGGGCTGGCGGACGACGCTGCCGTCCACGATGTCGGCGGCGCGGGCGAGGCCGAGGCTTTCCATTTCGCTTTTTGCGAGTGCGATGAGATCGGCGTCGGAGGTCTCCCAAAGCTGGTCGCCCTCGAAGCAAAAATACTCCAGGCCGTAGCACGAGAGCGACGGGTCGGGCACCATCTCGGGCGACCACGAGCGAAAGTTCTGGATGCGGCCGACTTTCACGTCCGGCTCGTGGATGTAGATCCAATTGTCGTCGAACGATGCGTCAGCCTTCATGATCAGGACGACGGTGAGGAAGTCGCGGTATTTGAGCGACCGGGCGGCGGTCTGCGTGGCTGGTGCGGGTGCCGGCGAGAGCAGCGAAACGAGCGTGCGGACGGGCGTGGTGGAAAGAATTTGATCGAAGGCGTGGTCCTCACGCACGCCGTCGGCATTCTCCACGGTGAGGCGCCATTTGCCGGATTCCAGCGCGCAGCCGGTGACTTTCCGGCCCATCAGCACGCGGCCGCCGAGCGCCTTGATTTTTTCGGCGCAGGCTTCCCACATCATGCCCGGGCCCTTGCGCGGATAGCGGAAGGAATTGATGAGCGTTTTTACGACCGCGCCGCGATCGGCGTTGCGCTTGCCGGGGAGCAGCGCGCTGAACACGGCCTTGCCGAGCGACAGGCCCTTGATGCGCTGCGCCGCCCAATCGGCGGAGATGTCTTCGCAGGACATGCCCCACACCTTCTCGGTGTAGGTCTTGAAAAAAATGCGGAACAGCCGCCTGCCGAACTGGTTGGTGACCCACTGCTCGAAGTTGCGCGGATTTGCGACGGGGAACATCTGGGCCTTGAGGTAGGACAGGCCGCAGAGAAACGACTCGAAGACGCCGAGATTTGTCAGCGCCTCGAACGGTCGCAGCGGATACGAGAAAAATTTTCGCCGGTAATAAATGCGCGACGAACGCGGCCGTGTGAGCATGTCGTCCGGCAGGATTTCGTCCCAGAAATCCTCGACCTCCTTCGACTTCGAAAAGAAGCGGTGGCCGCCAATGTCGAAGCGGAAATCCTTGTAGCGCGCGGTGCGCGAAATGCCGCCGACATACACCGGATCGCTCTCGAAAACCGTGACGTCAGCGCCCGCTCCCGCCAGCAAATAAGCCGCTGTGAGGCCCGCCGGCCCCGCGCCAATGATGCCGACCCGCATTGCGTCCCCGGTGGAGGATTCGGCGGATGCGGAGTGAAATTGAGCGGGACTTGGCATGATACGACTGGAATGGGCGAACCCTAGCAACTCACAGAAACTCCCGGGCTTGCAATCACCATCGGCACGCGTCAGTGACGGCGCCTTGTTGCGAAGTCGGTGAGTTTGTCTGCGGCGAGTTTTGCGAGCCAGGGGCGCGCGAGTGGGAAAATGAGGCGGAGAAGGGCAAAGAGCGTGCCGAACAGCGTGATGCCCTTCACGGATTCCGCTGTCGCACCGGCCTTGAGTTTGCGCGCCTTGCGCTTGCGGCGGCCGGAAAGAATCCAGCCCACGAGCGCGGAGCCGCCGAGCCAGGGGAGGGGGTGATCCACGACGGCGCGTTTGGTTTTTGCGACGAAATCGAGTTCGGCGCGCAGCGAGGCGTAGTCGTGCTGGATGGCGCGGCGGCTGGCGGCGAGTTCCTGGCGGATGTCGTCGGCGTTCATCACATCAATGGCGGGTTGCCGGCACCGCGCAATGCGGCGACGTCCTTGCGGATTTCCGCCGAGATGCCGCGGAAGACCGGTGTGCAGCAATGCTTCTTCACGTAAAGCGCGGCGATGAGCGCGCCGAGCAGGTGGGCCGCCGCGAAGCCGAGGGAAATCCACAGCCACCCGGCGTGAAAGAATTCCACGAGGGCAAACGCGAGGAACAGCAGCACGAAAATATAGCCGAAGGCGGCGAAGAAAATCGCGACGCCCAGTGCGATGGCGATTTTTAGGTAGAGCGCGACGGCTTCACGGCCCTCGACGCCGGCGAGCGCGGCAAGGGACTGGATGTGCTGCGTGACGGAGGCGAACAGGCGCATCGCCTCGGCGGCAATGCCCGTTTGCGGGGCGGGTGGCGGCCCGGGGTCGGTCGGTGCGGTCATCCGGGCTGAAGCGGGGCCGGTTGCGCCTTAGCGGCGCATGATCAGGCCGAGCAGGAATCCGACGCCGACTGCGATGCCGACGGCTTGAAGCGGGTTGTCGCGGATATATTGCTCGGTGTCGCCCTGGAAGTCCTTCGCCTTGGTGGTCGCGGAGCTGTAAACATCCTGGGCGCGGCCCTTGTATTCCTGGGCCTTGCTGCCGACCTGGGTGCGAATGTCCTGATATTTGGCGTTGGCGGCTTCGCCGAGGTCCTTCGCGGCCTGGCCGAGATGGTCCTTGCTGGTGGAATAGGCGGCCTGGGCGCGCTTCTTTCCGGTTTCAAAAACTTCCTTTGCGGCGGCAGAGGTTTCTTCGAGGGCGGCTTTCGCGTGAGCGGTGCCGCTTTCGAGCTTCTGTCCGACGACGTTCGATGGTTCCGAGTTGGTTTCCGACATGGTTGTTCCTTTTCGGCTGTTGATTCGTTCCAATC
>JBOHXO010000162.1:0-3513 GCA_050737475.1 Chthoniobacterales bacterium | reverse complement strand
GCCCACACCCACTCCATTCGCGTTCGACGAAAGCTCGCGCGCGGTCGTGTTCTGCTATCACCGGTTCGAGCCCAATCCCGGGAAGGATGGCCTGGGGATCAAGCCCACGGAATTCGAGGCGCAGATGCAGGCGCTCAAGGACAACGGGATCGCTGTCATTTCGATGGAAGATTTCCTCGCGTGGCGGCGCGGCGGGAAAAACATTCCCGCGAAATCCGCGGTGATCTCGATTGATGACGGCTACATCTCCGGTTACTCGATCGCGTGGCCGATCCTGAAAAAATTCGGCTACCCGTTCACGATGTATATCTACACGGACTACGTGAAAGGCGGGCGCCTCTCGGGCGGCGCGTCAATGACCTGGGATCAACTCGCCGAAATGCGCGATGCGGGCGTGGACATCGCGAGCCACACGGTCTCGCACAGCAACCTCCGCAGTCCCGCCGGCAGGAGCAAGGAAGCATATCAGGCGTGGCTCGAAACGGAGTTGAAAGGCTCCAAGGATCTTCTCGAGCAGAAGCTGGGCATCAAGATCAAGACGCTCGCCTACCCGTATGGCAATCAGAACGAACTCGTGCGCGAGGTCGCAATGAAAGCCGGCTACGAGGCGGCGTTCACGGTTTACGGCCAGCACCTGACCAACAAGGGCGACCCCTCGATCATCGGGCGCTATGCCGTCTCCTCCACCGATCCGAGCGTCTTCAAGAAAGCGATCGATTTCTCCGCCCCGGCCGCCGGGGGATCGGCAAATGACATGACGGCTTCGTCCGGCCCCCCCGGGATGATCACGCAACCGATGCATGGCGAGACGATCTCGAATCCCAGGCCGGTGATTTCGTTGAATCTTGCCGCGTTTGGAAAGGTTGACCCGAAGAGCGTGGAAATGCGCATCAGCGGCTTCGGCCTGGTGCCCGCAGACTACGACGAAGTGTCACAAACGCTCACCTATCCGATGCACCAGCGGCTGCGGGAACACGATGTCGCCGTGATCGTGAGCGCCAGGGTTAATGGCAAAAAATCCGTCGCAAACTGGACCTTCCACTACGATCCGAACGCCACGCCTGCGCCCGTTCCGAAAGCCCCCACGAGCCCGGCTCCGCCGGTGGACGACGAAGCGAGCCTTCCCGTGATGAAGCCTGCGGAGTAGAAGTTGAAGGGTTACAAAGTGAGAGGCACCTTTGATGTGAGCTTTCTTTAACTTTTCAACGCTTCCACATTTCCCATGTCCGCCGGCATCATTGAGTTTTTCAAACGCCACCTTGGCGCGGAAAAACCGCTGCATCCCCTCGATCGGCGCGCTGCGAAACATTGGGTGAAGCAGCGACTCGCGCACATTTTTCCCGAGCTGCGCGGCAATCCCGAGGCGCTGGAAAAAGCCTATCGCGAACTCGACATGGAAGCGCGGCCCGGCACAGGCAAAGGCGGCGCGACGGTATTCGAGGCGATTCTTCCGCGGGAGTTGTAGGGCTTCACGCCTTCCGGCACGGGCACGTCATGAGATGGTCGTTCGTCATGCCGACGGCCTGCATGAATGAATAGCAAATGGTGGTGCCAACGAATTTGAAGCCGCGTTTTTTGAGGTCCTTCGACATCACGCCGGAGATGTCAGTGCTCGCGGGCACTTCCTTCATCGAACGAAAGGAATTTCGAATCGGTGCGCCCTCGACAAACTGCCAGATATAACGATCAAACGATCCGAATTCCTTTTTCACCGCAAGAAAGCCACGGGCATTGAGGATCGCGGACGCGACCTTCAGGCGGTTGCGGACGATGCCCGGATCTGCGAGCAATCGCGCCTCATCCTTCGCCGTAAATTTCGCGATCTTCGTCGCGTCGAAATTCGCAAAGGCGCGGCGGTAGTTTTCGCGCTTCCGCAAGATGGTGATCCAGCTCAGCCCCGCCTGCGCACCCTCGAGGATGAGCATTTCAAACAAATGGCGGTCGTCGTGCGACGGCACGCCCCACTCCTCGTCGTGGTAGCGGATGCTTTCGGGCTCAGTGGCCCATGGGCAGCGGTTCTTCATGAGAGCAGGCTTTGGCCGATCGGCCAGGGAGCGATTTTGAAATGCGCGGCGAGCGTGGCGGCGACGTCGGCGTAGGTTTCGCGGATGCCCGGCGAGCCGGAGGCATTCGGGAGGAGGATGGGGACGCGTTCGCGCGTGTGATCCGAGCCGCGGAATGTCGGGTCGTTGCCGTGGTCGGCGGTGATCATGACAAGATCGCCCGGCGCGATTTTTGGAAGAAATTCCGCGAGCCATTCATCGAACTGCTCGAGCGCGACGGCGTAGCCTTCCACATCGCGGCGGTGACCGTGGAGCATGTCGAAATCCACGAGGTTCGCGAAAAGGAGACCGTCTCTGCGCTCCGCCCACAAACGGCTGATCGTGGCCATGCCGTCGGCGTTGGATTTCGTCGGGAAGGATTCCGTGATGCCGCTGGCGGCGAAGATGTCGGAGATTTTTCCGATGCCAATGACGGACACGCCGGCGTCGCTGAGCGCGTTGAGCACGGTGCGCGGCGGGACCATCGAATAGTCGTGGCGATTGGCGGTGCGCTGGAATTCCGGTCCGCCGGCAAACGGCCGGGCGATCACGCGGCCGATCCGCCATGAGTCGCAATGCCGGCGCGCGATCTTGCAGATTTCGTAGAGACGCTCGAGCGGGACGATGTTCTCGTGCGCGGCGATCTGCAGCACGGAATCCGCGGACGTGTAGAGAATCGGTTTCCCGGTCGCGACGTGCTGCGCGCCGAGTTGCTCGAGCACAGCGGTGCCGCTTGCGGCATAGTTGCCGATGAATTCCGTCTTCGCATCGGTCTCGATGGCGCGGACGAGTTCGTCGGGAAATTTTTCGAAAGTTGCGAATGCTTCCTCCGTCACCGCGCCGGCGAGTTCCCAGTGCCCGGTTGTCGTATCCTTGCCGGAGGAGCGCTCGGTGAGCACGCCCGCCGCGCCTTGCAGCGGCGGAGAACAAGGCTCCTCGCCGCGTGCCAGCGAAAGCGCCTGATAGAGGCCGAGCGATTTGAGCGTGGAAAGTTTTGTCTGCGGGCGCTGCTCAAGGATGTGGCCGAGCGTGTTTGCGCCTTCGTCGCCGTAGGCCGCGGCATCCGGGGCATGGCCGCAACCGACGCTGTCGAGAACGAGGAGCAGTGACCGGTGACGAGTGACGGGTGACGAACGGGAATTCTTTTCACTCATCACTTGTCACACATCACTGCTCAAACCCCCATCGGATGCCAGGCGGTCTTCATTTCGACCGTGTCGAGAATCCAATAGGGATTCTCCGCGGCGGCCTTCCAATCGCGCAGCGAGTGGTCGGCGTAGCGTTTCAAATTGATCGCGGTGCCGGCCTGCAGAGTTTTGCCAATTGCCGCGTCGCCGCTGCCGTCCACGACGGCGTTGACGTCCATGTGATCGGCGAATTGTGGTGCGAGTTCGGTGCGCACGCCGGTAAGGATGTTCACCACGCCGCCGGGCACGTCCGAGGTGGCGAGGATTTCGGCGAAGGTCACGGC
>JBOHXO010000161.1:0-3854 GCA_050737475.1 Chthoniobacterales bacterium | reverse complement strand
ACAGTGCGAGGACGCGAGCGAGCCGTTTTACAAGGGGCTCATCCAGCTCGCGGGAGGATTCGTGCACCTGCGCAAACAATATCTGCGCCCCGATCATCCGAAGGACGGCCGCCGCCTCGCGCCCGCGTCGCGGTTGTTCGATCTCGCCTCCGCAAATCTCGCGCCGTTCGCGCCGCATCATCTCCAACTCGACGTGGATGCCGTGCTCGCGCTCGCCGCGGAAATGGCCGGCCACCTGCGCCGCTCGGACTTCACGGTGAATCCCTGGTCGCCGGAAAACCTGCCGCAAATCGCGCCGGAGCCATGAGCCGCTCCAAACGATTGCCATTGCCCCGGCAGGCTCCTAATATCCGCGCCCGATGAAAAAAATGTTCCTCATCGCCGCGGCCGCGGGCGCAGTTCTGGCTGTCGCCGGCTGCAAGAAAATCGGCCCGCGAGGGAACGCGGATGAGATCGTCGTCGGAGAATTCGCATCGCTCACGGGCGGCACGGCGAGCTTCGGACAGTCATCGCACAAGGGCACGCAGATGGCCATTGACGAGATCAACGCAAAGGGCGGACTGCTCGGAAAAAAAGTGCGCCTCATCACCGAGGACGATCAATCCAAGGCCGGCGAGCCGGCGACCATCGTCCACAAATTGATTTCGCACGACGGGATCGTCGCGTTGCTCGGCGAGGTCGCATCCTCGCGCTCGCTCGAGGCCGCGCCGATCGCACAGCAAAACAGGATCCCGATGATCTCCCCGTCCTCGACGAATCCGAAGGTCACCGAAGTCGGCGATTACATTTTCCGCATCTGCTTCATTGATCCCTTCCAGGGCACGGTGCTGGCAAAATTTGCGCTGGAAAAAGGCTGGAAAAACGTCGCCATTCTCACCGACGTGAAGCAGGACTACTCGGTCGGCCTCAGCCAGTTTTTCAAAAAATATTTCACGGAAAACGGTGGCGCCATCGTGAGCGAGCAGAGCTACAGCTCCGGAGACAAGGACTTCAAGGCGCAGCTCACGTCCATTGCCGGCATGAATCCGCAGGCGATCCTCGTCTCCGGTTATTACAACGAAGCGGGCCTCATCGCGAGCCAGGCCCGCGAGCTGGGAATCAACGTCCCGCTGCTCGGTGGCGACGGCTGGGACTCGCCCTCGCTCGTCGAGGTCGCCGGCACCGCGATGGAAGGCAACTTTTTCTCGAACCATTTTTCCGTCGAGGACAAGTCGCCGGTGATCCAGGACTTCATCGCGAAGTTCAAGGCGAAATACAACGAAGAGCCCGACGCCATGGCCGCGCTCGGCTACGACTCCGCGATGATCCTCGCCGACGCGATCAAAAAAGCCGGCACCACCCATCCGCTGCCACTGCGCGACGCGATCGCAGGCACGAAAAATTATCCGGCCGTCACGGGTTCGATCACGATTGATGACAAGCGCAACGCCAGCAAGCCGGCGGTGATGCTCACGATCAAGGACGGCAAATTCAAATACGTCGAGACCGTCTCGCCCTGACCGCGCGTGAACTGGGAGAACCTCGGGCAGCAACTCATCAACGGGCTCTCCCTCGGCTCCATCTACGCCCTCATCGCCCTCGGCTACACGATGGTGTATGGCGTGCTGCGGTTCATCAATTTCGCGCACGGCGACGTCTTCATGATCGGCGCGTTCATCGGCCTCTACGTCCACAAATGGCTCAAGCCGCTGACCGCCGGAATGCCCGCACCGCTCTCCGCCCTGGTCGTCCTCACGAGCGCGATGGCCTTCTGCGCACTGCTCGGCATCGTCATCGAAAAACTCGCCTACAAGCCGCTGCGCGCCCGGCCGCGGCTCGTCGTCCTCATCACGGCCATCGGCGTCTCGCTTTTTTTGGAATACACCGCGCAGCTTATTTTCGGCGCCGCGCCACACGGCTTCCCGGCGCTGCTGCCCGATCGCACCTACGGCGGCGGGGGCAGACTCACCGTCACATCAAACCAGCTTATCGTCCTCGGCGTGACCGTCGCCCTGCTCGCCGGTCTTTGGTTCATCGTGCAGAAAACGCGCATCGGTCTCGCCATGCGCGCGCTGTCGCTCAATCCGCAGGCCGCCGCGCTCATGGGCGTGAATACGAGCGTCGTGATCTCGTTCACGTTCGGCCTCGGCTCCGCGCTCGCCGGAGCAGCCGGCATTTTCTACGCGCAACTTTACCAGGCGATTGATCCGTTCATGGGCGTGATGCCCGGCATCAAGGCCTTCGTCGCGGCGGTGCTCGGCGGCATCGGCAACATCCCCGGCGCCGCGCTCGGCGGCATCCTGCTCGGCGTCATCGAAACGCTCGTCGTCGGCTACAGCCAGAACATCGGCATCCCACCCGGCTATCGCGACGCCGTGGCCTTCGTCATTCTCATCCTCATCCTGTTGTTCAAACCCTCCGGCCTGCTCGGCAGGGTCGAGCGCGAAAAAGTCTGACCGATGAAAAACTGGTCACGCCCCGCACTCCTCACCGCCATCGCCGCGAGCTTCGGCATCTCGATGATCGCGGGACAGATCGACGACTACGTGTTGAACGTTCTCATTCTCATCGGCATCAACATCATCCTCGCCGTGAGCCTGAATCTCGTGAACGGCCACACCGGCCAGTTCTCGCTCGGCCACGCGGGCTTCATGGCCGTCGGCGCCTATGCATCGAGCGCGATCACGTTGTTTACCGGTCCGTCGTTGCTGAAAATTCTCGGCGACGGCACCGCCGGGACCTCGCTGCTCTTCCTGCTCGCACTTGCCCTCGGCGGCGCGGCGGCTGCATTCATCGGGCTGCTCGTCGGAATCCCCTCGCTGCGTCTGCGCGGCGATTATCTCGCCATCGTCACGCTAGGCTTCGGCGAAATCATCCGCGTCGTCATTCAAAATACCGGTGCCCTGGGCGGTGCGCTCGGCCGCGGCGGCATCCCGCCCTACACGAATTTCTTTTGGACCTACGCGCTCGCCGCCATCACGATTTACGTCATCGCGAATCTCGTGAACTCGACCTACGGACGCGGATTTCTCGCGGTGCGCGACGACGAGGTCGCCGCCGAGGCGATGGGAATCAACACCACGAAATACAAGGTCAATGCGTTCGTGATCGGCGCATTTTTCGCGGGGATCGCCGGCGGCCTCTACGCTCATTTCATCACTTACATTACGCCGGAGGGATTCAACTTTCTGAAATCCATCGAAATTGTCGTGATGGTGATTCTCGGTGGAATGGGGAGCACCCTGGGCGTCGTACTCGCCGCCATCCTGCTCACCGTGCTCAACGAAAAACTTCGCGATTTCGAACAATACCGCATGATCATCTTCGCGCTGCTTTTGATCGTGATGATGATCGCGCGTCCCCAGGGCCTGCTCGGAAATTTCCGCGGCCTGCGTCGCAAACACACCCAGCCGAACGCATGAACCGCCTGTTGCAGCTGGACAAGGTCACGATGCGGTTCGGCGGGCTGAAGGCGGTCACCGATCTCGACCTCCATATTGATAGTGGCGAAATGCTCGGCCTCATCGGTCCGAACGGCGCGGGCAAGACCACTGTCTTCAATCTCATCACCGGCGTCTATCGCCCGACCTCCGGCGCCATCGCGTTCAACGGCCGTTCCGTCGCGGGCCACCGCCCCTACCGCATCACTTCCCGCGGCATCGCGCGCACCTTTCAAAACATCCGCCTCTTCGGCTCGCTGAGCGTCTTCGACAACGTCCGCACCGCCCTCAACATGCACCTCCGCCACGGCATCGCCCACGCCCTGCTGCGCGGCGGCGGCTTCGACCGCGAGGAGGGTGAAATCGAAACCCGCGTCATGGAATTGCTCGGCATCTTCGGGCTCGCCGACCAGAGCGACGCCCCCTGCAAATCCC
>JBOHXO010000160.1:0-2253 GCA_050737475.1 Chthoniobacterales bacterium | reverse complement strand
CTTCTCGCCCTGCCGCACGTCGCGGCGAGTGCGGTCAGCTATCACGGCATTGGCGTGGAGCCGCTGCGATTTGCGATTCCGAAACAAAGCGAAATCGTCGTCAAGCGGCGCGACCTCGATGCATTGCTGGTTCGTCGCGCCGTGGAACTCGGCGCGGACTTTCGCGACGCCACGACGGCCACGCGCGTGTCACAGCATTGGAATGTCGAAACGTCCGCGGGCGAATTCTCGACTCCCCTGCTCTTCGCCGCCGACGGCCGCAATTCGACACTCGCCCGCATGGCGGGTTTGCTTCCCGCCCCGCGGCGTGAGCGCACCGCCATCCAATGCCACTGCCCACGTCCCCCGTGGCACGGCGACGAGGTGCGAATGCTTTTTTATCCCGGCGGATACGGAGGCACGGCGCCGCTCAGCGCCGCCGAAATGAATCTCTGCCTGGTCGCGCGACCTACGGAATTGGATCTTGTCCGCCGCCGCGCCGAGGCGGACTTCAAACTCAATGGCGCAACGGAATGGCGGACGATCGCACCCCTCTCCCGCGGCGACGCACATACGGTCGCGCGCGACGGATTGTTCCTGCTCGGCGACGCCGCGCGCGTCGTGGAGCCATTCACCGGCGAGGGAATCTACTATGCAATGCGCTCCGGCGAACTGGCTGCGCAATGCGTGATCGAGGGCGGCGGCGAAGTAAATTACCGTCGCGAACACCGCGCAATGTATCGCGGTCGGCTCTGGATCAATCGCATCGCAAGGCTCGCGGGTCTGCATCCGCGGACGGCATCGCTGGCGCTGCGGGCCTCGCACCTCTGGCGCGCTCCGCTTCGAACGCTCACGTCAAAGGTCGTCGCTCAAACGTAGCGAATCTCGGACTCCGCCGACATGGCCACAAGCCCGTGCTTGCGCAGCAACATGGCAAAGAGCGCGATCGCCTGCTTCTCGTCATCGCGCAGATCGTAGCGGATGAATTCCGTGAGATAGCGCTCGACGAATTTCGCGTCCAGAAATTCCGCGGCAATGGCCGGCCGCGCCGCGAGGCCGTGAGCTTTTATGGAACGCAGGGCGTCGGCGAGTGCAGCGGGATTCGCGACGTCCTCACGTAATACCCAGCATGCGAAAACAAACGGCAGCCCGGTCCAGCGCATCCAGTCCGCGCCGAGATCGAGAAACCGCCAGTCGGAATGAAGCTCGCGAAACTGCAATGCCGCATCACCAATGAGCAACCGTGCCTGCGTGTCGTCCTGCGGGGCGGAAACATATTCCGGATCGAGTTCGTGAAACTCCGCGAAGAGGCATTGCAGCAGCCTGTTCGAGGTGTGCGAGGCGGGATCGAGCGCAATGGAATCCAGTTTTTCGATCGGCTCGCGGTGCGCGAGAAAAACGCTGAAGACCTCGCCGCGGCAGGCAATGGCAACGTCGTCCACGATGAGCGCGCGTGCGTGGGAAAGCGCCTCGTAAACGGGCAGCAGCGCGGCGTCCAGTCCGCCTGTCATGAAAAAATTGGCGAGTTCCGACGGCACCAGAAACGTCAGATGCCCGCCGATGCCCTCGATGAGAGGCCGCGCGTTGAGATACGGCACGGAGCCGACGCGATAATTGCCGGGAATTTCCGCCGCGGAATGTGCGGCGCTCGAAGGTTGCACAGCGCTCAAGCGGCCTGGAGTTCGGTGGCGGACGGGATGCGCTCGTAAAACGTATTGCGCTGCATCGGCTCGCGGCCGGCCTCGCGAATCGCCTTTTCGAGCGTGAGGCATGTCTGCTGCTGCGGCGTGGTCGCGCCGGCCATATGGAAGATTTTTTCCTCGATGATGGTGCCATGCAGATCGTCCACGCCGTAATTGAGTGAGACCTGGGCAAGTGGCAGACCGAGGCTGATCCAGTAGGCGGTGATGTGCGGAAAGTTGTCGAGGTAGATGCGGCTGACGGCGAGGTTGCGTAATTCCTCGACCGCGGTGGCGTGCGGGATTCCCTGCAGGATTCCGGGCCGCGCGCCCTCGGGCTCGAACGCAAAGGGAATGAATCCGGTGAAGCCGCTCGTTTCGTCCTGCAGCTCGCGGAGGCGGCGCAGGTGATCCACGCGGTGATGCGTCTTTTCAATGTGGCCGTAGAGCATCGTGCAGGTGCTCTTCTGGCCCATTTGATGCCACGTGCGATGCACCTCGGCCCATTCGTCGGCGGTTTCCTTGCCGCGGCAGATTTGCGCGCGGATTTCCGGATCAAAAATTTCCGCGCCGCCGCCGGTGATCGCGCCGAGGC
>JBOHXO010000159.1:0-2159 GCA_050737475.1 Chthoniobacterales bacterium | reverse complement strand
CCAAGGAACCCGCAGCCGGCAATTAAAAGACGTGGCAAGGTGTTGCCGCCTAAGCGTTGAAGTTAAAACGAAACTTCATCTTCGCGCGCTTGGCGTTTGCTTTCGCTTTGCGGCGGGACTTTTGCGTCGGAGTCTCGAAGGCGCGCAGGCGGCGCACTTCGTCCATGATTCCTTCGGAGTCCATCTTTCCTTTGAGGCGCTTTAGGGCGCGGTCAATGGGCTCTCCTTTTCGAACGATCACTTCCGGCATAGTCAATTCACCTTCTTTCTTGTGCCCCAGGTTGTTGGGGCGGGGGAGAGATACTGCCCGAGCTCCACGGGGTTTGCAAGGGGATTGTCTGGAGGGGCTGATGGGAAGTTGGCTAATCGAACGCAACCAATTACTGGCCAGCATCTTGGGCTGGGGTTTCCGGAATGAGATCGGCATTTTCGGTTCGACTCAGCTTTAGAGAAAAGGCTGGGGCGGCTCCCGCTTTAATATGGGCTGTAAGTCCGTCCGGGGCTGCGGTGAGGGTGAGAATCGGATGAAGCGTCGCGTTGGTCGCGGATTCGTCGCCGCGGCCGGAAAGCGTGGTGACCTGTGCGGCGCGCCAGATGTATTCGCCCGAGGGTTCCCTGGCAACGCCGCCGGTGTAGCGCGCGGACGATTGCATGCCACGTTGGACCGTGAGCACGACGATGCCGGGATCGCCTGCCTCGATGCCGCGGGTGACGACGAATCGCGTGGACGCGCCACTGGGAAGCGAACCCTCGAAGGTATTTCCGGTGCGCATCAGCGAACGAAGCGTGACGAGCGAACGCCCGGCCGCACGGCGGCGCGACTCGACGTAATTTTTTTGAGTGTCCTCGAGATGCTTCGCCAGCGTCGTCAGCGAATCCAACTTCGAGGTGGCTTCGGGCGAATGCTCGAGCGGGATGTCGCGATTGGTGTCGAACTGGCCGGGCACGTGCGCATCGAGTGATTCCGGCGTGACCTGCCAGTCGGCCGCGGTTTTGGTGAGTTTCAGGATGGCGAGTGTTTCGATCACCGTGCCGGCGGGCGTGACGACGCGCTTGACCGGGATTGGCGCACGCGCCTTTGCGGATGCCGCGGTGATTTCCGAGCGCATCGGATCGCTGGCAGGCAGCGAGGAGAGCGCCCAGCCGCGCACGGCGGCGATGCGTCGCGAGACTTCGACGCCGCGGGGATCCATGAGGGCGTCGTGCAATTCCACCGTGGGATGGATGAGGCGGTATTTCACCTGCAGCACGGATTCGTCGCCGCCGCTGCTGCCGCGGGCGACCGTGATGTTGTCGGGAATTCCCGCAAGCGCGAAATTTTCCGGCGGATGCGTCTCGAGAAATTTCCGCACGGCGTCGCGCCGCGTGTCCTGGCAGGCCGCCAGCGACAAGCCCAGCGCGATTGCGAGGAAAAGGGCGGACCGGGTCACGTTTTCTTTGTGTCGGGAACGAAGACCGCGAGTTTGCGGCCCTTGAATTTGATGCCGGCGAGATTTTTAAGCACGGCATCGACATGGTTGTCAGCGATGTCCACCAGCGTGTGCTTCGGCTCGATGTGGATGGCGCCGATGGCCTCGCGCGGAATTCCGCTGAGGCCCAGCACGGTGCCGACGATGTCCGCCGGGCGAACTTCGCTCATGCGGCCGGCGGTGAAGACGAGACGCGTCATGCCGTCTTCGTCCGAGATGTCGGAAATGTCGCGAGCCGGGCGATCACGGCGGGAGCGGTCGTTGCGGTCCGGGCGATCATTGCGGTCGTGGCGCTCCGGCCGGTCGTAGTCGCGGCGGGGGCCCGAATCGCGCATCGGTTCCGGTTCGGAAACGGGGCCCTTCGGCACATCGGCGCCGAGCAGGTGCAACAGCGCGCTGGCGATGTCGGTGGGCGAGTGGCCCTGCTCGAGCAGGCGGTCTATCAGGACATCGCGCTTGATGTATTCGCCGCCTTCGAGCGTCTCGCGGAGCATTTCGAACGTCTGGTTCGTGCGCTTCTCCTCGACCTCTTCGAGCGAAGGAACGCGTTCGCGGCGGATGCGGCCTTTCGTGAGGCGATTCATCTGCTCGAGTTTTCGGATCTCGCGGCCGGCGACGAAGGTGATCGCGCGTCCGCTGCGGCCGGCGCGCCCGGTGCGACCGATGCGGTGCAGATAATCTTCGCTGTCC